>JAEYOT010000860.1 GCA_023411445.1 Pseudomonadota bacterium | reverse complement strand
CTTCTGGCCCGCGCATCGCGCGGCGACAGGGTCGAGCCTTTAGTTCGAGTAAACGACGAAAAGGCCGAAAAAGAGCCCCGGTCGCCGCAAGCGACCCGGGGTTTTCGTGTTTCTGGGCCCTAGCCGGCTCGCACTTAGCCCCGAATAGCCCGCCATGCGCGAAACCAAAGACCTGAGAATCGTGGACACCACAGCCTTGAAGAGCCCCGACGAAGTCACACGCGAGCTACCGCTCAGCGCGCGCGCAGCGGAGGTGGTCTTTCGCTCGCGTCAGGAGATCCAAGCGGTGCTCGAGGGGCGAGACGCGCGCAAGCTCGTCATCGTCGGCCCCTGCTCGATTCACGATCCCGCGGCCGCGCTGGACTACGCCGGGCGGCTCCTTTCGCTGCGTGAGCGCGTATCCGACGCGCTGCTCATCGTGATGCGCGTGTACTTCGAGAAGCCGCGCACCACCGTGGGCTGGAAGGGTCTGATCAACGATCCGCATTTGGACGGCAGCTACGACATCCCCGCCGGCATCCGCGTGGCGCGCGGCCTGCTGCGCGAGATCGCCGAGCTGGGATTGCCCGCCGCCACCGAGATGCTGGACCCGATCATCCCGCAGTACATCGCGGACCTGGTGAGCTGGACGGCGATCGGCGCGCGCACCACCGAGAGCCAGACGCACCGCGAGATGGCGTCGGGCTTGTCCATGCCAGTGGGCTTCAAGAACGGCACGGACGGCGGGCTCGGCGTCGCCATCAACGCGATGATCGCGGCCTCGCGCGCGCATAGCTTCTTGGGGGTCGACGGCGCGGGGCGCGTGGGCGTGGTGCGCACCGCCGGCAATCCGCACTGCCACATCGTGCTGCGCGGCGGCTCGGCCGGGCCGAACTACGGCGCGAGCGAGGTGAGCCGCGCGGCGGCCGCGCTGAGCAAGGCGCGCGTCAACCCGCGCGTGCTGATCGACGCGAGCCACGACAACAGCGGCAAGGATCCGACGCGCCAGCCCGCCGTGGTGGCGGACGTCGGCGCGCAGCTCCGGGCCGGCAGCGAGCACGTGCTGGGCGTGATGCTGGAGAGCCACTTGCAAGGCGGCCGGCAGGACTTGGTCGACAAGGACATGCTCTGCTACGGCCAGAGCATCACGGACGGCTGCATCTCGTTCGCCGAGACCGTGGACGTGCTGGAGGCGTTCGCCGCGGACGTGCGCGCGAGCTCGGCGCTGCGCGCCACCGCCTGAGCGGGACTGCTGAGCGCGCGGCGACGTCCCCTCGGCGCTCAGGTGTAGTTCCGTAGCCGACACCGAATTTTGGCTCACGTCACGCTGGTTGGGACGACACCTTCGGTGGTCCGTTTCTGACGGCGCGCTGCGTGACGGGCGGCGCGCCAGCGCCTGAGCAAGGTTGCTTCGGCTGGCGCGCGCGGTCACCCTACGGGCGATGCGCGTCCTTGGTTTTGGCTCCACATCGACCCTCCTCGCCACGTTGTTCGTCGCTGCCAGCGGCGTCGCCTGCGGTAGCAGCACCCCGACACCGGACGCCGCCGGCGGCACCGCCAGCACGAGCGGCGGGGACGGTGGAAGCACGGCGGGAGCCGGGCCTCAGGGCGGGAGCACGAGCGGCGGGAGCACGAGCGGCGGCAGTAACAGCGGCGGCCAAGCGCCGATGGAGGGCGAGGTGGAGCCTCCCACGGAGCCGGTCAGCCCCTTCATCGTGCTCGATCAGTTCGGCTACCTGCCGGACTCGGAGAAGCTCGCCGTGCTACGCGATCCAGAGGTGGGCTTCGACGCCGCCGAGAGCTACACGCCCGGCTCCAAGTATCACCTGATCGACGCGGCCACCAAGCAGGTGGTGAGCGAGCTCACGCCCACGGCGTGGAACGGTGGCGCCGTGCACGAGCAGAGCGGCGACCGCGCTTGGCGCTTGGACTTCTCGAGCGTCACCACGCCGGGCGTGTACTACTTGCTGGACGTCGACGCTGCCGTGCGCTCCGACCTGTTTCGCGTCGACAGCGCCGTGTATCGCCAGGTGCTGCGCCACGCGTTTCGCACGTTTTATTACCAGCGCGCCGGCTTCGAGAAGACGGCGGAGCTCGCCGGTGAAGGCTACGCCGACGGCGCGAGCCACGTTAAACCGGGGCAAGACAAGAACGCACGCCTCTACGGCATGACCACGGACGCTAGCACCGAGCGCGATCTGTCCGGCGGCTGGTACGACGCCGGGGATTACAACCGCTACACGCCCTGGACCGGGGATTACGTGGTGGCGCTGCTTCGCGCGTACGAAGAGTCACCGGCCGTGTTCGGCGACGACTTCGGCATCCCCGAGTCAGGCAACGGCGTCAGCGACTTGCTGGACGAAGTCCGCTTTGGGCTCGAGCACCTCAAGCGGGTCCAGGGCGAGACCGGCGGCTGCATCTCGGTGCTGGGCGTCGCCAGCGGCACGCCGCCGTCTTCCGCAGCTGGTCCCAGCGTCTACGGACCCGAGACCACGAACGCCACGTTGCGCGCCGGCATCGCGTTCGCGTGGGCCGCGCGCCTCTTCAAGGATCTAGACGCCACCTTCGCTGCAGACATGCTGGAGCGCGCCAAGCTGGCCTGGACGTGGGCGGAGCAGAACCCCGACGCGGCGTTCGAGAACACCGGCAAGGTGGCGGCTGGCGAGCAGCAGGTGAGCGCCAAGGAGGTGGGGCTGTACAAGCTGGGCTTGGCGGTGGCGCTGCACCGCGCCGATCCCGGCGGCGAGCCGACGTACAAGGCCTTCTTCGAGGCCAACTACGCCACGGCTGGGCTGGCCGTGCTGCAGGGCTACAATGCCGCCTGGGAGATCCAGTTCACCGAGTTTTAATTGGACTACGTGAAGATGGCCGACGCTGACGCGACCATCAAG
>JAEYOT010000820.1 GCA_023411445.1 Pseudomonadota bacterium | reverse complement strand
CGCTACTTCGGGTCAGAGCCCGAAGTAGCGCGACACGCGTCAGGGACACTGCAGCGCTTCGCTAGGTGATCGAGCAGGCGATCCACGGCCCAGGCCGGTAGCTCGCCTGCCGGTCGCGGCGGCATCGCGCGCGGTGACCAAGCAGGCAGCGCGAGGCGAGCCGCCACCTCACGGAAGCTCGCGGGCGTGATGCTCTCAGCCGCCACGTTGAAGCGGGCGCGTGTGAGAGCCGGGTCCGTGTCGGCGGCGTGGCAGCGCGCGCACATGCCGCGCAGGATGTCCGCGCCCGTATCCTGCTCGCGCGGGCTGAAGCCCACTGCTGTCGGTACCTCCGCGGCCAAGAACGAGGCGGCGACGTCGAAGGCGTCGTGGTCTCGCTCCGCTTGCCACAGCGCTTCGCGTCCTGCGAGCAGGTTGGCGCGCGCAGCCGCATCCAGCACGTCTGGCGCATAGAACGGGAAAGGAAAGCCGCCCTCCTGGGACACTTGGCGATCGCGCTCCCAAGTGGGGCTGGTGCCGGTCTCGAAGCGCTCGCACAGCGTCTCGCGCGTGTGCAGCTCGAGCTGCCCGTACGGGTGCGGCGGAGCAGGGCTCGAGCTGAGCACCAGCTCGGCGTCCACCAAGAAGTCCGACATGGCGTCGCCGCTCGGCGCGGCGCGGAGCTCAGCCACGGAGAGCCCCGCGTAGGTGCCGCTGTCGCCTTCCAGAGCGCGCAACAGGTCCAGCCCTTCGGCGCTCGCCACCATGCGACGAGCGGCGCCGTCCGCAGGCGGCGTCGGGCACATGCCTTCGTCGAGGCTGCGAAAATCTCCCCAGTGCATCCACGGATCCACGACTTGGCGCATGAGCAGCTGCTTCGGGTTGTCCGGGCCGAAGCGGCGGTGGCACGAGAGGCAGTTGAGCGCGGTGTCCTCTAGATCCGTGTCCGCGTAGAGCGTCCAGCCGAGCCAGTCACGCTCCACGCGCGGGCCGAGCAAGTCCTCCGGAGTACAGCGGGTGGAGTTACAAGCCTGCTCGAAGCTGACCAGGTAGAAGTTGTAGTCGTACGTGCTCGGATCCAGCGCGACCAGCTCCACGAGCTGTTGCCCGCGTGCGAACGCGGTCGCGACGATGGCTTCGTGCGGGACGGGCGCGTTGAAATTGGTATCAGTGAACACCATCACGCGCGGGTTGGCCGCTGAGACGCTGCGGCCCGAGAGCGAGAGCGAGTGCGTGGTGGCGGCCAGGCGCCGCGGGTCCTCGGGGCCGAGCCCGAGCGCGCGGTACAGGTCCTCCAGGCTCTTGAGCTCTGTTTCGGGAGCGCACAGGGCGAGCGCCACGCGGTCGCGGGCGCTGCGGGCGCACACGCGCGCCGTTTGTTCGGCGCCGGTGCCGATCTCGGCCAGCCAGATCGCTTCGGGCGACGGTGGTGTGGGGGAGGGCGCGTGCGTGGTGCCGCCTCCGCACGCGAGCAGCGAGAGCGCGAGCCCGAGCCCGAGCCAGCAGGAGGTGCCGCAGTGCCGAGGGAGAAGGGGACGCAACAAGGGCCTCTACATAGTGGCGTCAGGCGCTGGAGAAGTGTCGAAGATGATCGGTGCTTCGCATTGTGGCTGGAATATTGGACCGGGACACCACGACGGAATGGCTAGAAGGCGTACTCGCCGTCTGGCATAGAGACGCCATGCGTTGGCTGTCCTTCGTCGCCTCGAGTCTGGTGCTCTCGGCCTGTGCGTCTCAATCCGTGCAGTCCAAGAGGCTCGAGGATGGGAGCTTGTCGATCACGTGCGATCTGCCGATGGCTCAGTGCGTCCAAGCGGTGCAAGATCAGTGTCCGAACCAGCGCTTCCGCATCCTCGAAGGGGTGAGCGAGACGCGCTTGCGCGACGTGCCGCCCTACGAGTCCCAGTTCCACACGAGCCGGCTGCACTTGGTGTGCAGCAACGACGGAGCAGACGCGCTGCTCTCGCTCGACGCTCCGAAGGCTGCGCCCAGCGCGGCGCCGGCAGCGGCGACGGCGCCAGCTTGCTCGCGCGGCGAAACGCGCGAGTGCGTGGGCCCCGGTGCGTGTAAAGGCGGCCAAGCTTGCCTTCCGGATGGCAGCGGCTTCGGTGAGTGCGACTGCGGACCCGTCGTGCCTGCACCGTCGGCCTCGGAGCAACCAGCGGTGGCGCCTTCAGGCAGCGCGCCGAGCGCTGAGCCGCCGACTGCACCGGTCGCTCCGACGCCGGCCCCGTGACGAGGCCGGCCACGAAGAGCGTCGTTAGCTACTGCTGAATCATCACCTGGACGCGCCGATTCTTCGCGCGGTTAGCGTCCGTGCTGTTGGGCACTAGCGGCTTATCGGCGCCGTAGCCCTTGGCGGCGAGCCGCTCCGGCGCGACACCCAAACGCACCAGCGCGTCCACCACCGCCTGGGCGCGGCCCTGGCTGAGACGTTGATTGTAAACGGGCGAGCCGGTGTTGTCCGTGTGGCCCTGGACCTCAGCCAGGCGGATGTCCGGCTTGGTCTTGAACAGCTCAGCCAGCTCTTCGAGCAGACCCATGGAGTCAGGCAAGATCTCCGTCGAGTCGTGCAGGAAGTGCACTTCCTTGCGCAGCTTCACCTCGCGACCTTGCACGACCACGTTGGGCACGGCGGGGCGCTTGTTGAGCACGATGCGCGCCTGCACCTCCTTGCGCGACTCCACCTGCACCTCCGTAGCGCTGGTGAAGTAGCCAGGGGCCTCCACAGTGACCTTGACCGTACCCGGCTTCACGTTACCGACGCTGAAGGTGCCGCTCGCGTCAGCGAACAGATCTAGCGAGCGGTTCAGCGGATCGGTCACGGTGATCTTGGCGCCCAGCACGGCCAGGCCCGTCTCACCGTCGCTGACCGCGCCGACCACCGTGCCGACCTTGGGCAACGCCTCCATCTCGCAGATGACGTTGACGACGGTGCCGCCGCCAGCGCCGCTGGGAGCCGCCACGCCTCCAGGCGTGGAG
>JAEYOT010000764.1 GCA_023411445.1 Pseudomonadota bacterium | reverse complement strand
CTTTGGCGGAGGAGCCTCAAGCCGGCTATGTTGGCGTCGTATGCCAGCGCCGCTGCCAGACGTTGCTCGCCGCGTTGCGGGCCGCCTGCAAAGGAACGGATGGAGCTGCGCGTAGTCGGCTGCCACGGCGGCGAGACGCCCAAGCACCGCACCAGTGCCTTCGTGATTGACGAGCGGGTGGCCATCGACGCCGGCTCGCTCACGAGCGGGCTCGACCTCCGCGCGCAGTACCGGCTCAAGGCCTGCATCGTCAGCCACGCCCACCTGGATCACGTCCGGGACCTGGCCACCATCGCTGACAACCGCTGCCAGGTCGACTGCGAGCCGCTGATCGTGGCCGCCAACAAGGCCACCATCCAGTCGCTGAAGAAGCACTTCTTCAATAACCACCTGTGGCCGGATTTTTCGGAGATTCCGAGCAAAGCCAAGCCGACGATCCGATTTCAGGAGCTGAAGCCGGAGAAGATGGCCGAGGTCGCCGGGTACCGGGTGCAGGCCGTGCCGGTGAGCCACACGATCGATACCTCCGGCTTCATCGTGCATGGCCAGGACGCGACCATCGCGTACAGCGGCGATACGGGGCCGACCGATCGGCTGTGGGAGCTCCTGAACCGCGAACAGAACCTGAAGGCGCTCTTGCTGGAGGTCAGCTTCCCGGACCGGGAGCAGAAGCTCGCCACCGTGAGCGGGCACCACACACCACGCACGCTGCTGAAGGACCTGCGAAAGCTCGACCGTCCCAAGGACGTGCCGACGCTCCTGTATCACATCAAGCCGGCGTTCCAGCGTGAGGTGGAACAGGAGTGCGCGCGCCTGAAGGGGGTGAACCTGGCCGTCACGGCTATCGGCGATCAGTACGTGCTGTGAGGGCCGGGTCGGGACCACATTGGCCAGATTCGCCGAGAAACAACCCCATTCGCTAGTCCATGAAACGCGCATAAGATACATTATGTTAACTCAGCGCAGCCGAGATGAAGCTTGGGCTGCGCCCCGTCCGCTGCGAGGCCCCAGCCCTAAATCGGCGGCGCGACGTGCAGGCCGAGCAGGTTCCCGCCGTTGGTCATCACGAACGCGCGGGTGCCGTAGGCGGCCGGCGTCATGCTGGAGCCGTCCGCCAGGTGGATGCCGTCGATGAGCTCGCCGCCGAGCGGATTGATCAGGAACAGGCCAAGTCGCGACGCCGAGATCAACAAAACGCCGGACACCACGACCGGGCGTGACACGGCCGTGCCCGGCAGCGAGCGCCGCCACAGCTCGGCGCCGGTCTCTGGATCGAGCCCCCACAAGCCGGTGGTGCCGCTGGCGGCGAGCAGCACGCGGCGCTCGGGCTCGTCCTTGCCGTCCCGACGGCGGTGCGCCGGCTGCTCGAACAGCGTGATGTCCGTCACGCCGTAGATGCCTGTATTGGCCCATACTTGCGTGCCGCTCTCCGCGTCCAACGCGTAGACGCCAGCGGCGTAGTTGCTGGCGAAGACCACCGAGCCGACGCTCAAGTCCGCCGGGATCGGCGTGGAGTCCACGTCGAGCTGCTCGGGTAGCTGGCCCAGCGCCTGCTCAGCTTCGCCCGCGAGGTCGACCGGCTGCCAGCGCTCGGCGCCCGTCTTCGCGTCGAAGGCCGTGATCACGCCGTCGCTGAAGCCGGCGTACACCTTGCCGTGAAACACCGCGACGCCGGAGTGGCCGGCCACTTCCATGCCCGCCGCGGGCGTTCTGTGCTGGTGCCACAAGAGCTTGCCGGTGGCGGGCTCGATCGCCAGCACCGTATCGTTCGCGTTGGTGACGAACAGCGTGCCGCCGTCCAGCACGGGGCGGCGCGCGACCTCTGCGTTGCTCATGAAGCGCCAGCGCAAGGCGCCGTTGCGGGCGTCCACCTTGTACAGGGCGCCGTCGTTCGAGCCGAAATACAGCACGTCTTCCGCCGGATCGTAGAGCGGAGCGCTCTGCACGAAGCCCAGCGTCTCGAAGCGCCACAGCTTTTGCCCGTCGTCGGCGCGGAGCGCGTACAGGCCGCCATCCGACGAGCCGACGAAGATACGACCGCGCGCCGGATCGATCTCCACTTGGCCGCGCTCGTACGGCTCACCCGTGCGGCGCGACTCGGCCACGACGTTGCGCTTGAAAGTGACGTGCATCGAGCCGCTGGCGCGGTGCATCCACAGCGGCATCTCGGGGTCCGCGCCCGCTCGCAGGGAGCTGCACGCCGTGCCGGCGATGGCCAGCGCGAGCGCCGCGCCCAGCGCCGTCCTCACGGAGCCTCCGACGGTGCGGGAGCGGGCTCAGCCGGAGCTGCCGGCGCTTCGCCGACGGGCTCGGCCGGAGGAGCTGCCGGCGCCTCGCCGTTGCCCTCAGCGGCCTGGCGCTTCTGCATCTCCTCGATCAGCTCCTTCAGCTTTTCGGCGCTGAGGGTCTGCTGTGCGCCGCTCGGTCCCACTTGCACGAAGTCAGCGGGCGTCAGCTTGTCGCCGAGCGCGCGAGCCTTGGCCGCGTCGAGCGTCTCCAAGAGCTCCAGCAGCGACACGCGCAGGTAGCGGATCGCGCCCTGGTTGTCCTTGAGCGTGACGAGCTTCTCGCCCGCGCGATCCAACAGCTTGATCGCGTCTTCCTGCTTGCCCTGGGCCTTGAGGATGCGAGCCTGGTGGTAGAGGCCCAGCGCGGCGAAGCTCGCGTTGTCCATATTGGACAGCTCTTTGAAGGCACGCAGCGCGCCCTCGTCGTCCTTCTGGGCCTCCAGCGCCATGCCCAGGCCTTCCAGCGTGCGGCCCTTGATGTCGTTATCGCGCGGGTACGCCGCGCTCAGCTTCACCTTCTCGTACGCGGCCGCCGCTTCTTTGTACTGACCCAGGTCGTAGGCGACGCCGGCCGCGCCCAGATCGACGAGCACGCTGGTGGAGGCTGCCACGCTGCCGCTGGCCAGCTGGTACTCGCTCTTGGCCGCCTTCAAGCGCTCTTCTTCGGTCGGAAACGAGCGGCGATCGTCCAGTAGCCCCGTGCGCTCGTCTGGTACTGCCGGCTCGCTGCCCACCTTGGCCGTCTCGGCGGACAGCGCCTTGAACAGCGCGTCCGACGACTTCTCCGCGGCGCGAGCGCTGCGCCAGCTGTACACCTCCCAGCCGATCCAGCCGACCAAGCCGGCCATGATCACCCACTGCACCTTGGTGAAGTGCTTGCGTAAGAAGCCGGCCGCAGCGTGCGTGGAGCGCGCTAGTGCGTCGTCCATCACCTCGCTAGCGTCGAGGTTGCGGCGTGGGGCCGTGCCCTCTTCACGCTCGCGCCGTGCGCGGCGCTTCTCGGCCGCCTCTGCGCGCACGCGCGCGTTGCGGTCTTTGATCGCCTCCGGCTCTGCCGCATCGCGAGCCTTTTTCTTTTTCTTCTTGGGGGGCGCGCTCCCCTCGCCGCTCGCGTCGACCGTCGCGGACTCGCTCGGCTCCGCGGCTGCGCCCTCGGACTCGTTCGGCTCCGCGGCTCCCGTCGCCTCACTCTCGCTCGGCTCGGTCTTCGCTGCGTCCAGGCCCTCCGCGGGGCTACCCTGCTCGGTTTCCTTCGTTTCGCTCACGGCGCCGCCTCTATACCACTTACCCACGGCTTGGGGGGCGGTGGTGGCAGCTCATCGGAAAGAGGCACCAAAGCCAGCGTTTCCACGTCGATCCCGCGCTCTGCGTAGAGCACGAAGCTGGCGCGGAGCGCGGCCCGCGCCCCGAAGCTGTCGGGCAGCCGGGCCGCGATTTCTTGCGGTCCTGGCCCGGGTGGGATGCTGACCCGCAGCGCCTGCTTCTCGTCGATCACGGGCAGCTTGGGCAGCGCGGCGCCCTCCTTCTTGGGGGCCGGCGCGTCCACGCCGCGAGCGAACAGCAGGCTGCCAGGAGCGCTGCCGGAGTTGCGCGCTCGCACGATCAGGCGCACGCCCTTGCCGTTGCCGCCCGGCGGGATGGTGACGGTCAGCTTCACGCCCAGGTTGGCGTCCCGCGCCAGGCGCTGTGCATCGCGGCCCGTGGGCCCGCCGACGTGCTCGAGGATCTTGGCGCGTCGCGCTAGCTCCACGCCGCCCGGCAGCGGATCCGGAACGCCCAGGAAGCGCACCAAAGGCGCTGCCAACGCCGGCCCGGCGTCGAGATCGACCAGGGCCGTGGCCAGCGCGACGCGCGTGCTCTGCATGCGCTCGTCGTTCAGGGCGTTGAGGAGCGCGCCCGCCGCGGCTTCTTCGCGGATCTTCCCGAGCGCCTGCGCGATGTAGGGGCGCAGCCGCACGTCGGAGAGCGACTGCATCAACGGCACCACCACGTTCTTGGTGCGTAGCGCGCCGAACACCTCGAGCAGCTCGCGCGAGCGCTGGAAGTCGCGCGCGGGCTCGTCGCGCCACCAGCCGATCAGCACCTCCTCGCCGCGCCGATCGCCGTTTTCGCCCAGGGCGAGCGCCGCCAGCCTGCGAAAGCGCAGCTCCGCGCTGTCGAGCAGCTCCACGGTCAGCGGCGCTCCTTCGCCGAGCCGGGTGAGCGAAAGCGCGCAAAAGCGGCGGACGGTTTCGTCGTCGGCGCGTCCCAGCGCCAGGCGCAGCGCCGGCGCGGTCTCCTTGCGCCTCAGCTCGAACAGAAGCTCCGCTGCTTTGCGGCGGATCGTGACGTCCGCGTCATCCAGCAGCGAGGCCACCTCTTCGGCCGCGTCGCCGTCGCCGCCAGCGCCGCGCAGGATCGCTGAGGGCCAGCCCTTGCCCTCGGCGCGCAAGCCGGACTGCTCGTAGCGGCCGTGGGACGCCGACAGCTCTCGCAGCTTGGTGCGGAGCTCGCCCAGCGCCTCCAGGTGATCCGCGCTAGCGTCCCGCGTCTGCTTCGGATCTTTGTCCAGATCGAACAGCTTGCAGGCGCCGAGCCGGCGCGCGCAGAGCAGACGCAGTGGGCCTTCGGCGTAGAGCGCCTGCTCGTCCGTCTCCGCGTAAGCCATGCCGGCCTCGGCCTGCCGCTGGCC
>JAEYOT010000748.1 GCA_023411445.1 Pseudomonadota bacterium | reverse complement strand
GGCGAGAAGCTCTCCAAGCGCCACGGCGCGGTGAGCGTCGGCGAGTACCGCGATCTCGGCATCACGCCGCCCGGCCTCCTCAACTACCTGGTGCGCTTCGGCTGGTCCTTCGGCGACAAGGAGCTCTTCAGCCGCGACGAGCTGATCGAGTCGTTCGATTGGGACCGCGTGAACAAGAGCGACGGCAAGTTCGACGAGAAGAAGTTCGCCGACGTCGCGTTCGAGCACCTCAAGCAAGAGCGCCTGACCAGCCTGCACAGCTACGCCGAGCAGGTGAAGCCCTTCCTGGCGGCGCGCGGCCTGGAGTCGCCGTCGGACGAGCTGCTGCGCCGCGCCATCCCGGGCATCCGCGAGCGCGCGCGCACCCTGGTGGACGCAGCGCACGACTTGGATTTCTACTTCCGAGAAGAGGTCGTTCAAGACGAGAAGGCCGTGGCGAAGTTCCTGACCGCGGAGAGCAAGCCGCGCTTGGCCGCGCTCGCCGCGCTGTTCGAGGCGCAAGCGGACTGGTCGCCGGCGCCGCTCGAGGCCGCTTTCCGAGCCTGGGTGGAGGCGCAAGGCCTACAGCTCAAGGACGTGGCGCAGCCGCTGCGCGTGGCCTTGACCGGGCGCAGCGCCAGCCCCCCGCTGTTCGACGTCATGGACGTGCTCGGACGTGAGCGAGCGCTTGCCCGCCTTCGCCGCGCGGCAAGCTGAATGTTTCCAGCGCTCGCAGCCCTGCTGGATCCGTCGCTCCCGCTGCCGCTCAGCCGGCTGCGAGAGGTGTCGTGGTTCCACGCGCTGATCGACCACCCGCCGATCAAGGCGCTGCTGCCTATCCCCATCCTGATCGCGCTGTGGCCGCTGGTTCGCCACTTCTTCAAGGCCACCTGGCAGGAGCTGGACGAAGAGGCGCGTCAGGCCCGCCTCACCCTGCCGGCGAGCGAGTACGACTACCGTCGGCCACTGGCGTGCCTCAGCATCGTGGCGGTCGTGCTCACGCTGCAGGAATACTACGGTGGGCGTGGCATCTACGAGTCACAGCTCCGGCCCTGGCTGACGGAGCTGCAAGCCGGCGGCTGGACGTTCCTGAAGCTGGAGAAGTACGACGAGCTGTACAGCTACAGCTGGTGGGTGTTCGCGCGCGTTTTTGGTTACGTGCTGGTGCCGCTGCCGCTCTGGAAGCTGCTGTTCCCCAAGGACAGCCTGCTGGACATGGGCCTGCGCACGCGCGGCTTCTTCAGTCATTTGTGGATTTACGGCCTGTGCTTGGCCGTGGTGGTGCCGGCCATGCTGATCGTCGCGCAGCAGCCGGACTTTGGCACCTACTACCCGTTTTACAAGCAGAGCCCGCGCAGCTGGTTCGACTTCTTGACGTGGGAGGCGATGTACTTCCTCCAGTTCTTCGCGCTCGAGCTGTTCTTCCGCGGCTGGATGCTCGGCGCCATGCGCCGCAACTTCGGCGCGGGCGCCGTGTTCGTCATGGCCGTGCCCTACTGCATGATCCACTACGGCAAGCCGTACCTGGAGACGCACGGCGCCATCGTCGCCGGCATCGTGCTCGGCTCGCTCGCGATGCGCACGAAGAGCATCTACGCCGGCTTCCTCGTGCACATCACGGTCGCGTTTTCCATGGACTTTCTGTCACTGTGGCGGCGGGCTGCTCTGCCGCAGCAGCTCTGGCCTTGAGCCGCCGCTGGCCGAGCGACGGCGCTCGCATTTTCCGCGCGTCACGCTCGGCGATTGCCGCTATATTCCCGCCCGTCAAACCAAGATGTCCAACGTGACCTTTTCGCCGGTCCCACCCGAGGCGCAGCTTGAGTCCAAGAGGCCGAGCAACGGCGACTTCTTCAATCAGGATTGGACCGCGGAGCGCGGGGCCGCGCGCTATCAGATCCACGGCTGGGGCGCGCCGTACTTCCACGTCAACTCGCGCGGTCACGTCGAGGTGCGACCGAACCCGGACCGTCCGGAGCGCGTGATCAACTTGTTCGAGCTAGCGCAGGAGCTGCGCGCGCGTGGGCTCGAGCTGCCGCTGTTGCTCCGCTTTTCGGACATCGTCGCGGATCGCATCAAGCGCATCAACGAAGCCTTCATCAAGGCCATCGCGGAGTACGAGTACGCGGGCGCCTACCGCGGCGTGTTCCCGGTCAAGGTGAACCAGCAGCGCCACCTAGTGGAAGAGATCGTGGAGGCGGGCAGGCCGTGGAGCTTCGGGCTCGAAGCCGGCTCCAAGCCGGAGCTGCTCATCGCGCTGGCCGCGATGCAGGACGTCGGCGGCCTGATCATCTGCAACGGCTACAAGGACTCCAAGTACATCGAGACCGCGCTGGTCGCGCAGAAGTTCGACAAGACCGTGATCGTAGTCTTGGAGCGCCTGGAAGAGATTGACCTGGTCTTCAAGGCCTCGGAGAAGCTCGGTATCCGCCCGATCTTGGGCGTGCGCGCCAAGCTCACCACCAAGGGCGTCGGCCGCTGGAAGGACTCGGCGGGGGAGCGCGCGAAGTTCGGCCTCACCACCTCCGAGATGATCGAGGTGGTGGACCGCCTGGCAGCGCGCAACATGTTGGACTCGCTGCAGCTGCTCCACTTCCACATCGGCAGCCAAATCTCGAGCATCATCCCGATCAAGAACGCCATGCAGGAGGCGTCCAACATCTACGTCGAGCTGGCGAAGATGGGCTGCAAGATGGGCTACCTGGACGTGGGCGGCGGCTTAGCCATCGACTACGACGGCTCGAAGACGGACTTTCACGCATCCAAGAACTACCAGCTGGAGGAGTACGCGGCGGACGTCGTCTCGCACATCCAAGCCGCGTGCGTGAAGTCCGAGGTGCCGGTGCCGACGCTCGTGAGCGAGAGCGGCCGCGCCGTCGCCGCGCACCACTCGGTGCTGGTGTTCGAGGTGGTGGGCGAAAATCAGGTGCGTTTTCCGCAGCCGGCGGAGCCGAAGGCGGACGCGCATCGCCTGCTGCGTGAGCTGTACGACACGTACTGCGGCATCCAGCCGAAGAACGTGCAGGAGAGCTACCACGACGCCAGTCAAGCCAAGGAGGAGGCGCAGAGCCTCTTCAAGTACGGCTACCTCTCGCTACGCGAACGCTCGCACGTCGAGAAGATGTACTGGAACTGCTGCGAGAAGATCGCGCACACCCTGCGCCGCCTCAAATTCGTGCCGGAGGAGCTGCAGCACCTGGATCGCGATCTGTCGGCCATCTACTACTGCAACTTCTCGGTGTTCCAGTCCGCGCCGGACATCTGGGCGATCGACCAGCTGTTCCCGATCATGCCGATCCACCGCTTGGACGAGGAGCCGACGGTGTCCGCCACGCTGGCGGATCTCACCTGCGACAGCGACGGCCTGATCGATCACTTCATCGACGTGGAGGACGTGAAGGGCACGCTGGATCTGCACCAGCTCAAGGACACCGAGTCGTACTACCTCGGCATGTTCCTGAACGGCGCCTACCAGGAGATCCTGGGAGATCTACACAACCTGTTCGGGGACACGCACGCGGTGCACATCGCCCTCACGAACGACGGCTACCAGATCCGGCACGTCATCAAGGGCGACAGCGTGTCGGAGGTGCTGCGCTACGTGGAGTACGTGCCGGAGGCCATGGTCGACGCGGTGCGCCGGCAGGCGGAGCGCGCGGTAAGCGCCGGGCGCCTCACGAATGAGCAGATGCGCACCCTGCTGCAGCACTACGAAGAGTCCCTGCGCAGCTACACCTACCTCACGAGCGACTGAGAAGAATCCCCAGGATTTTCGGCGGGTTCAATAAGTGGCGCGGCCCGGAATGAACCGGAGGCTCGCGCCGTTCCCTTTACGTGACGAGGCCCGCCTCGGTACGATCTGCCACCGCTATGGGTCAGTCCTCCCGTCCGACACCATCCCGTTACTCCCGACTGTTCCTGGCATCCCTGGGCGGCCTCGTCGCAACCTTCTCCTCCACGCCCGGCCAGGCGGATATCTACAAGTCCGTCGGCCCTGACGGCGTGATCAGCTTCTCCAGCACCAAGGGCAAGGGCGCAGCGCTCTACCAAAAGGAGTCGCGCAAGGCGGCCGTGTTCATGCCCGCGGACACCTCACCGGAGCGCTACACCCGCTACGACCAATGGATCCGCGAGGCTGCCGCCCTGTACCAAATTCCGGAAGCGCTCATCCGCGCCGTTATTCGTGTAGAGAGCGACTTCGATCCGCGCGCCGTCTCGCCCGCCAACGCGCGCGGGTTGATGCAGATGATCCCCGCCACCGCCGAGCGCATGATGGTGACGGACGTGTTCGATCCGCGGCAGAACATCTTCGGCGGCGTGCGCTACTTGCGCGTCCTGGCCAACACCTTCAATGGTGACTTGGCGCTGACGGTCGCGGCGTACAACGCCGGTGAA
>JAEYOT010000731.1 GCA_023411445.1 Pseudomonadota bacterium | reverse complement strand
GCGCTCCACCTTGCGCCGGCGGCGGCGGACGTCGTCGATGGCCATGGCGCCCATGTCGTCGACGGCGCGGGCCAGCGCTCGCAGCCGCTCATAGCCGTCAGCCAGGACGTCTGAGATGGGGTTGATGCCGCGGCGGTGTTTCTCGAACATGGTCGCTCCTTCACCCGTCCAACAAGACAGCCAGGCTCTGCGCTCCGAACATCACGCCGAGCACCCCGAACTGCAGCGCATTCAGTGGGCCCAGCCTGCGCACGCGATCGTCCGTATCGCTCTGGACGCTGAGCACCGGAGCGATGGTCGACACGACCCAGCCGTGCACGAGCAGCGCCAATGTGCCGAGCACGAGCCGGGCAGCCGTGGATTTCAGCAGCGGCATGGCGGCCCAGACAGCGACGATCGCTCCCGCGACGTAAGCGAGCAGCGCCACGCTCGCGACGAGCCGCGGACCATAAAGAACGAACGGCGTAGCGATGTTCGCCAGCCGATCCTCCCGCATGTCCGCGAACGAGTTCATCGTGATCACCCCGAACATCTGCACCCCGACGCCGACCAGCAGCGCCAGTATCCCGGGCTCCGAGCCGCTCGTCAGCGTCGAGTAACCCAGCGCGACAGGCAGCCCGTAAAGGACCAGCGATAGCGACAGCGGGCTCAAGAATCCCCGGCGCTTGAGGCGCAACGGCTCGAGCGAGTACGCCATGGTGAGACCCCAGCCGACTACGAAGAGCGCTGCCGGAACGACGCTCGACTGCTTGACGGAGAAGGCGACGGCAATGACCAGGGCCGCCAGGCTCTCCGCCGCGATGGCGCCCCACAGGAACCGTTGCCCGATCGCGTTTACGGCCACTGGCAGGTGCGCCTTGGGCCCCGTGTCCACCTCGCAATCAGAGAGGCAGTTGACCTGTGAGCCGAGCAGGTGGCAACACAGCCAAAGCAGGCAGCCCAAGGCGACCCACGGCAGCTGCACGATCAACCGGTCGAACGTGCGTGCGCTGAGCGTGGCGACCGCGAACAGAAAGAAGATGCCCGCGCCGAGATACTCGAGTCGGCTCACCACCAGAAACGCAGTCGCCCGCGTCATGATGGCCTCGCCCGCTTCAGTGGACGAAGGAAGGGGACGAGCGCCGCGGTGCGCAACGCATAGTCCACATAGCTAGGCATGCGACGTCTGAGCTCGCGCTCTTCGCTGCGAATCAACAGTAGCATGCAAACCACGAGCACCACCCAATCCACGGCCAAGCCGAGCGAAGGCGCCGCCAACAACAAGCCCAGCGCACCGAACATGCCGCTCGAGTAGATGGGGTGTCGAACGAACCGGTATGGCCCGGCGACCGTCAAACCAGCGTCATCGCGCGGAATCAGGCTCGTCTTGTGAATGAGCGACGACCAGACGAACAGCCCCGCGCCCAAGACGAAGCTCGCGACACCAAACAGCTGTGGTCCGCCCCAGCCGGCGTTTGCCTCGAAGGTTCGCGCGAACACCGCCAGGTAAGCGAGCACGATCGCGCAGACGGAGATGAAATGCACGAGAACGAAGGTGGAGCGACGCGCAGGCGCGCTCGTCCGGTACTGCGACCAGTAGACCCAGTTGATGGCCAGGGTGGAGGCTGCAATCACCACACCTGCCAAGATTGCCTCAGCCAATGTCAATCCTCCGTCGCCCGGACTTGTTGCTCGCAGAGCTCAGTGGAGCGACCGCTGCCGCGTGCGGCTCCGTTGCTTGCGCCACCGGCTTGGTCACGGTGGTCGCAGCGGCGCGCGCGGTTAGCGAGGCATGACGGGGTCGTCGCGGCCTGGCTCCGGGGAACCTCGCATCCACCGCGCGCAGCGCGAAGCGCGTGGCGTCGAACTGCTCGTCCAGCACGGCCGTCGTCGCCTGGGTCAGAGCGGCCGCAGTGTTCGCAGTTGCCGGCAACGCCTCCGCCATCAGCGAATCCATCTCGGCCAGCACGCGCAACCGCTCTTCGAGCCGCGCCCGGCGCTCAGTTCGCTCGTGCTGCTTGCGCGGCGTACCAAAGGCCGACTCGGCAGCGCGCCGCAGCTCGGCCCCGACGACGGCGCCGGCGCCCGTGTGCTCACTCAACGGGGCGAAGCCTTTAGGCGGCGCGTTGCCGCGTTCACCTAAGTTGCCCGCGAACACGTCGCGCTCGCGGGTGCCCACGTCTAGCAGTGAGAAGAGCAGGTCGAGGCGCCGCTGCAGGCGGTTGATCGACGCAGCGTCCACAGCGCTAACGGCCCCAGCAGCCTGCGCGTGCTTGCTGGCGGCCGCGTGCGCCTGTCGTAGAGCCTCGATGCGAGCCTTGAGCAGCGTCTCTTGCTGGTTGGACTCCTGATCGAAGTAGGACTCGCGCATTTCTCTCGCGAGGGCGGCGGCTTCTCGCAGCGTGGCGGAGGGCGCAAAGTCGTCTGCTAGCGACCACAGCGTATCGATGGCACCGACTGCGAGGGAGGCAGCGTCTAGCAGCTTCATGACGACACCTTGTTGCGGTACTTGGCCAGGGCCCAAATCGACCAAAACAACGGGTAGAGGCCGTTGCGATAGATCCAGAGGGCGCCGACCGAGTAGGTCGCTTCGCCGAAGCCGCTGGCGGGATCGAACTTGGCGAGCAAGAAGGCCACGCCTCGCTCGATCGCGACGCGCGTTTCGGGCGTTTGCGGAACACAGAGCAAGCCGACGACGCTCCAGGCGGTCTGCTCGACCGTGGAGGGCGCGTTCTCGCGCGCGTTCACGTCGTAGTAGGTCCGAAAGCCTTCGCCCCAGCCACCATCGGCCCTCTGCATGGCGAGCAGCCCGCGTACGGCGGCGGTAACCAGCGGCTGATCCGGGTTCTCCCCGAGATCTTCGATCGCTTGCAGCACTGCGGACGTGGCGTAGGTCACCGTCATGCCCCAGCGACCGTACCAACCACCCTTCGGCAACTGCTGCGACCGCAGCCAATCGAAGCCGCGCTGCTTGGCATCCTGAGCTCTCTGCAGCATGCAGGCTCCGTGAGCGAGCTTGAGACTCGAGAGCACGTGCCCCGTCACGTCGGCGGTGGGCGGGTCGTCCTTGAAGACGGGAGCGCGATCCGGAGTCTTGACCGACTGGTCCTTCGAGAACGCGGCCCAGCCGCCGGTGTTGCCCTGCATGTAAAACAGCCACTTGAGCGCGCGTTCGATGGTCTGGCGCTTGAGCTCGGGCTGCGGGTGGTCGACCAGGCTCAGCGCGAGAGCTGCGAAGCAAGTGTCGTCCGTATCCGGATAGGGCACGTTCTCCAGCTTGAAGGGAATTCCGCCGTTCGGCGTTTGCGAGGAGATGAGGTAATTCGCTCCGCGGATCAGGTGTGGATCATTGGCCGGCACCCCCGCCTCACGCAGCGCTAGGATGGCCAGCGACGTATCCCAAACGGGGAGCTCGTAGCGTGTCAGGTAGCCGTCCGCGCGCAGCTGGTTGTTCATGAACCGCAACGCGTTCTGCATGACGGGGTGACTGTTCGGATAGCCGAGCAGATGCATGGCCAGCGTCCCCGCGAACGTGGGCAAGATGGTGCCGTACCAACCGCCGTCGGCGTTTTGGTTCCGCAGCAGCTGTCGCTCGGCCTTCGCCAGCAGCACGCGGTGTGCGACGGTCGGGTACGGTTCCTTGCAGACAACGCCGATGATGGCCAGGGCCGCGATGGCGTCTTGCCCCCACGCCGCGAACAGCCCCGTGACGCTGGCCGGGATGAAGCTCGGGATCGCCAGCAGCTCGATCGGCGGGATCAGCACGTCGCCGAGGCTGTAGTACTCGGTGGTGCCGGGTGGTCGGAACCGCGCCGCGAGCGAGACGAAGCACTGCGTGAACGGATCGGCGTTGGAGATCACGTCGGCCAACCTGGCTTCGGACATGCCGTTGATGAAATCCCAGGCTCGCTGATCGCGAGGCCGCCCCCAGATTTCGAGGGCGACCTGGGCCGCCACGGTGGCTTCAACCATGTGCTGACTGGGCGGGTCGACGATGCCGAACGTGCCATCCGGGGCGCCCTGCTCGTTGAGCCCGTTGCGATGGCTCTCGAGCCAAGCCAGCGAGGCAGTCGGCTCGCCTGGCAGCCCCAAGATCTTGTAGAGGATGCAGTACATCCCGTTCGTCCACCCGTTGAACATGATGTCGCCAGCCCACGTACCATTGGGCCGTTGGCTGGCCATCAAGAGCTCGACGGAGCGAGTCAAGACGTCGTCCAAGCGGCTCTGCGATAGGTCAACGGGAGCGTCCTCTGTCACGCGAACGTTCACGTCCAACTCCTCGGTGTGTTCACTGCCGTCGGACTTGGTGAAGACCGCGCTGACACTGAACAGGGCGCTCGAGGCGCTGAGCGCAGTCACGTAGAACGTCGCGCTACGGCTGTCCCCAGGCCCCAGCTCGGCCACTTTGAGCGCGTCCGGACCGGCGAGCTCGAGCTGCGCGTCGTTCGAGCTGACACGCACCGCAACCGCCGGCATCAGCGCGCTGTCTCGGTTCAGCGCCGTGACCCGAAACAGCGCTCGCTGCCCGCGTTCCACGGAAAGCGCCCCGACCGGCTCGAGCACGACGTCGAGCGCCTCACCGCCGTTCTGCGGCGCGCCGTGCCGAGCATAGAAGCTCCGCAGCACGGCCGCCGCCTCGGTGATGCCGGCGCCCTGCCAGCTTGGCGGCACGTCCGGAATGAGCTTGGAGCCGGCGGCGAACAGCTCCTTCATCTCCGTGGGCGAGACGTTGACAGAGCTCTTCCGCGCCGCCTCGACGACCAGCGCGCCAATCGCCGCGCACTGAGGGGTGGCCATCGAGGTGCCGCTCGCGCGCGTGTAAAACGAGTCGATCGCCGTGCCGAACGTGGCTTGTTGCGCGAGCGCGGACGCCACGTCCTCGCCGCGGATCACCACGTCCGGCTTCACCAGGCCGCCGAGCGTCGGTCCTCGACTGGAGAAGGGTGCGATAGCGCCGTCCTTGCCCGTAGCTCCCACCG
>JAEYOT010000726.1 GCA_023411445.1 Pseudomonadota bacterium | reverse complement strand
CCACTCGCTCACGACCGCAAGGCGGTTCTTATCGACCGAGTAGACGCGGCTCCGGCCGTGGCGCTCGTGCCGAACCAAACCAGCTTCCTCTAACACGCGAAGGTGACGCGTGGTGGTGGGCCATTTGTGGGCAAAGCGGCCGGCTATTTCCCCTGCGGACGCGGCGCCTCGAAAGTGGATGGTCAGCAAGATTTGCCGCCGCGCCGGGTGCGCCAGCGCGGCGACGACGGCGTCCAGCGCCGCCAGCTTCTCGGCAGCCTCGTCGGTCAGAGTGGCTCGGCCTCACAGATGGTCAGCTCTTCCAGCACCGGGCCCATCGGCTCCCACACGGCCATCACTTCCGGTGTCTGGTGCGCCACGTCGCTGGATTTTCCATCCTTCCACACGAAGTGCTCGACGAATTGCACGCGCTTCTTGCGAATGTCGAAGGCCTTCCACAGCCGGAATGGCTCGTCAGTGTCGAGCCTGCGCTCCGCAAGGTAGGCTTGGTCATCTTAGTTCGTATGTGATTTCGATAGGATGCAGATAATCGCCGCGCGCTAGTGCGCGTCCAGCTGGTGCAGCAGCAGCGAGTTGCCCTCGGTGTCCAAGCACACCGCCATGCGGCAGCGCGGGCCGCGGATCACGTCACTCTTGAACGTGACACCGCTGGCCTTGAGCTGGCTCATCAGCGCGTCCAGGTCCTCCACCTCGAACGCGATGGTGCCGCCTGCGCTGGCGCTCGGCTCGCCTTGGAAGTTGGACAGAGCCAGGCAGCCGCCGCCCGGCAAGTCGTACTCGACCCACCACTTGTCGCCGTGATGGCCATGCAAACCAAGCGTGAGACCGAGCTTGCCTTCGTAGAACTCACGAGCGCGCTGCACGTCTTTCACCGGATACGTCACGAAAGCGATCTTTTTCAGCATGGCGGGTCCTTTGCTATTTCTTCACCAAGAAAAAGAAATCACGCTTGGAAGCGGCGTCCACGTAGTCACGCGACGTGTGCTCCACTTCCGCCAGCGTCGTGCTGACGCGCGGCTTACCGGCGGCGCTCATCTGGTACAGCAGAAAGCGCGTCCAGTTCCAGTTGATGTCCAGCTGGGCGGCGTCGCGCGCGCCCACCGCGGCCAGGCCCGTAGCTAGGAGCTTGGGCGGCGCTTCCACGCCAATGGCATAAAAGAGCGTCTGCCCGTCTTCGCTGATGCCCAGCGCCGAGCGGCGCCGCGTGACGACGCCCGGCGTCTGTCCGGCCCACGCGCGATCCCGACCTGCTACGAGCTCTGGATTCACCACGCCTTGCTCCAGCAGGCACGGCGGTGTTTGCCGCACGACAGCGAAGTCCTCTGCGGCGGCGGCGAGCGCGGGCCAGCTGCGGATCTGCACCGCACCTGTCGTCGCGATCGCGACGGTGCAGCCCGGATCGCGCGGCGGCAAGATGGTGATGTCGCCCACTTGCATGCCCCAACGCCCGTGTCGTGGCATGAAGCCGCCGTTGAACACCGCCACCAACCCGGTGTGATCGGACGACGGCACCAGCCCCGGCGTGAACGGGACGGAGAGCTTGCCCACGTCATCGACGCCAGGCAGAAAATCCAAGCGGAGCCGCGACAAGTCCGCCGCGACCACCGTGAGGGTGATGAAGCTGCTGGCCTCGTGCGGATGGATGGTGGTCGTGACCAGAAGCGGCTTGCCATCGGCTCCCTGCGCGTCACCGAAGGGCACCCAGCGTCCGTCATCCTTGGCGGCTGAACGCGCAAACGGCGGGGGCACGTCGGGCGGTGGGAACGGGGAGCGCCGAAGTGGCACTTCCGAGGCGCTCACGGGCGCCGTGGCCTCGTCAACGGCCGGCGCCGGCTCAGGCGCGTTTGGCGCGGCGCTGGGGCTCGGCGAAGCCGGAGCTGACGCGACAGGAGCAGGTGCGGGCGATGCCGCAGGCGTCGGTGCGGGCGAGCCGCAACCCACGGCCGCAAGACTCAGCGCAACGAACGCAACGCGACGCGTGGCAACCATACGGGCCCGATACGACTGGCGCGCGTGCGGTGCAATCCGTCTGACGATCTGCTTACCTCTGGCGCCGGCTTTGTGGCTGGACACCGAAGCCCGAGCGAAGTCGGTGCGAAATGGCCGCGCGCTTGAGCCAGCGTGTGCCACGAGTTGTCGCTTGGCCAAAGGACCAGGCTAGTTCCTCCAGCGCGCGAGTTGGCGCATGTCTTGCTCATGCGACGCGCCACGGGGCCACTGGGGCTTTCCGTAGAAGGATGGGATGTCATGAATCGACGATGGGTGACCACGTTAGGGCTTGTGTGCTTGGGCACGGTGGCGCTGGCAGCGCAGGGCTGCAGCGAGAGCAAAGGTGGTAGTAAGCCCGAAGACCCGCAAGTCGGCACGCTGAGCTTGCCGCTCGCGACCGAGAGCGCCTCGGGCACGCGCTACCGCTTGCGCGACGCCACCTTCGAAATCTACGGGGAGTACTACGGATATGGGAATAGCGGTGAGGGAGGAGCCTCAGGCGGCCCCCTCATCGTCAGCAGCGAGGACGATCCGGATGCCACGGCCATCTCGCTGAGCTTGGAGCAGGGCTACTACTATATCCGCCTGCTGCCCGGGTGGCGCATGGAGAAGATCGTGGCTGGCACGGTGATAGGAGTCGACGCCAATCTGCTGAACGGCGAGTACCAAAGCATCTGGGTTGCGCCGCAGTGGACCACGTGGGTGGAGTACGAGTTCGGTATCGGAGACCGCTCGATCTGGCTCAACGGCAACGTGAACATCGGCGTGCGCGTGTACGAGGATCCGAGCGAGCGCTACCCCTCCTACGGCGGCACGGTTGGCACGGGTGGCAGCGGCTGGGCGGGCACGGGTGGCAGCAGCTGGGCCGGCGCCTTCCCGGGCTGCGGCGGCTTGGCCGGCGCGGACGGCGAGCTGTAGCGCGGGTAGGGAG
>JAEYOT010000711.1 GCA_023411445.1 Pseudomonadota bacterium | reverse complement strand
GCGTGGAGCAGGTCCACGGCACGCTCGACGATC
Organism: Pseudomonadota bacterium; assembly: GCA_023411445.1. Taxonomy (GTDB): domain Bacteria; phylum Myxococcota_A; class Polyangia; order Polyangiales; family Polyangiaceae; genus PMG-095. Next base: position 3,772 of record JAEYOT010000711.1, on the reverse strand, counting down.
GCCAGCGCCGAGAGCTCGCTGACATGCTCGAAGCCGGAGCCTGGGGCCGTGCCTGCGGAGGAGCGAGGCCATGAGGCGCAAGCTTCTGATGGCGGCGCTCGCGCTGGGCGCGGCCATTGGCTTCGGCGCAGGCTTCGCTCGCCTGTATCACGGCGGCTTCGGCCACTACGGCCCGGGTGGTCGCGAGGGGCGGCGCGCGGCATTCGAGCAGCGTGTGGCCCAAACCTGCGTCGAGGCGGCCAAGCGGGTGTACGACGAGCAGGGGCGCAAGCCGTGACGGCGCCGCAGCTGGCGGGTTTCATGGCCCTGCTGACGGGCCCTGCCCCACCCGTCGATTCGGTGGCATCCTGGCCTCGCGTCATGGATCTCAACGTCCTCATCGTGGACGACGACGAGCGGCTCTACGAGCTACTCGCGCGCTACCTGGCCGACAGTGGCGTCATCACCAAGCGCGCGGCGAGCGGGCCTGCGGGCCTCAAAGCGCTCGAGTCGGGCGAGTCCTTCGACGCTGTGCTGCTCGACGTGATGCTGCCCGGGCTGGACGGGCTGAGCGTGCTCAAACGGGTGCGCGAGAAGAGCCAGATCCCGGTGATCATGCTGACGGCCAAGGGCGACGAGACCGATCGCGTCGTAGGGTTGGAGCTGGGCGCGGACGACTACTTGGCCAAGCCGTTCAGCCCGCGCGAGCTGCTCGCTCGGCTGCGGGCGGTGCTGCGGCGCAGCCAGGTAGATCCGAACAAGGAGCAGCTCTCAGTGGGCGCGTTGGTGTTCGACGTGGCGGCTCGCAGTGTCGCGCGCCACGGACGGCCCATCGACTTGACGGGGCTGGAGTTCGATCTGCTGCTGGCGCTGGCGCGCCGGGCCGGGCGCGTGGTGCCGCGCGCCAACCTGCTGGAGCTGGCGGGCCGCAGCGACGTGAACGTGAGCGACCGCACGGTGGACGTCCACGTCTCGCACATCAGAAAGAAGCTGGGCGACGACGAGCAAGTCGTGCTCAAGACCGTGCGCGGGGTGGGCTACGTGATGACGCGCGAATGAGGCACCGCGAGCGGCACGAGCGCTGGCTCCCCGGCCACCATTTTCGCCTGCAGCGCGCGCTGTTTTGGTGGTTTGGCATCACCATCTGCGTGACCAGCTGCGTCTCGTTCGGCGTGATGCGGCTGGCGTCACCTGACGCGCAGTCGTGGCGGAAGGACGCCGAGCGCATGCAAGCGTTCGCAGCCGGGCGCTTCGCCAAGGTGTGGGACGACGTGCAGGCTCGGCGCGAGCTGGTGCAGGCGGTGTCGCAAGCGTTCGACGCCGCCGTGAAGATCCGCGATGCCAACGGCGCCTTGCTCGACAGCGTTGGCGGCGACTGCTCGACCGGCACCATCCGCGTGGACGTGCAGCAAGGCGGCAAGCGGCTAGGCACCGTGGAGGGCTGCTTGCGGCAGCACCACCGCTTCCGCTGGACGGCGGTGCTGGCGTCGCTCGGCGCCGCGGTCCTGACCATCTGGGCCGCCACGGCCAAGTTGGCGCGGCGCCTGACCCGCCCGCTGCGCGACCTGACGCGCGTCACGCGCGAGCTCGGTGAAGGCAAGTTGGAGAGCCGGGTGCAGCTCGGTCACCACCACCCCGGGGAGGTGGGCATCTTGGCCGAATCGATCAACGAGATGGCCAAGCGCATCGAGCGCCAGCTGCGCGATCAGCGCGAGCTGCTGGCCGGCGTCTCGCATGAAATCAGGAGCCCGCTGTCGCGCTTGCGCGTGCTCGCCGAGCTGCTTCAAAGTGGGCACCCCTCGCCAGACCTGCACGCCAAGATCGAGCTCTAAGTGGCGGACATCGACGACTTGGTCGGCAAGCTGCTGGCCAGCTCGCGCTTGGACTTCGAGGCGCTGGAGCTCTCGACGCTGTGCGCTCGAGACTTGGCGCTGCGCGCGCTGGAGCGCGCCGGGCTGAGCCCCGAGCTCTTGCGCGACCATTCCGGCGGCGCGAGCGTGCGCGGTGACGCGACCCTCTTGGCGCGCGCGCTCGGCAATCTGCTGGAGAACGCCCAGCACCACGCGGGCGGCGTGACCGAGCTCACATTGCGGGTGGTAGGCGAGCGCGTTTGCTTCGAGGTGCACGACGCGGGGCCGGGCCTGAGCCCGGAGGCGCTGCGCCACGGCTTCGATCCGTTCTTTCGCGGCAAGAGCGACGGCCAGGTATCGTCGCGCGGGGCGCTGGGGCTCGGTCTCTCGTTGGTGCGACGCATCGCTCGCGCGCACGGTGGGGAAGCCAGCATCGAGAACCGCGCAGACGGCTCGGGCGCCGTCGCGGTGCTCAGCGTACCGCGAGACCTTTCGCCGCCACGGCAGCCAGCTGCAGGGTGAGCTGCGAAAGTGGCAGCCCTCTCCCAGCTCTAGGCGCGAGCGCCGCCCGCTCAGGCATGTGTTGGAGCCAGCAGGGAGCCGAGCCGGGCTCGCATCATCACCCGGCTCTCCACCCGGAGCCCTTGCGCGCCGTCCTGCTCGCGCTGTCGGAGCATGGCAGCCGTGTACTCCGCTAGCGGAACGATCTCGAAGCCGAGCCGAGCATAGAAGGGCGCGTTCCAAGGCACGTCCGCGAACGTGGAGAGCAGCAGGCTCTCGCCACCGACCGCGCGCGCCCACTCGCCCACGCGCCGCACGAGTCGCCTACCGATGCCGCGCCCGCCGTGCTCCGGCTCGACATCCAGCTCGTGGAGGTAAGGCTCACCGCCGCGCCAGCCCGCGACGGCGAAGCCGACGGGCGTATCCTGTTGGTCGACCGCGACCCACACGTGCTGGCGTTGAACGGCGCGGGCGAGCGCCGCCGGCTCGAACGCGGCGAGCGAGCAAGCGTACGGGTGCGCCGAGCCCGCGAAGCGCTGCGCCGCTCGCAGCTCGAGCGGGCCGAGCAGCGGCACGTCGGAGACGCGAGCCTGACGGATCGGCGGCTCGATCGACACGAGCCGGGCTTATGCCCGCGCTGAGCGCGCAGCAAACGCCCGGCACTCGAGCGTTCAACCTTCGGATCTCTTTGGCTATTTCAGGAAGCCAGGCTCGCGCTGCTATGATTTGAGGCTAGGGCATCGCGCAGGCGGGCGGCTAGGCTCGAGCGGTGACACCGCAGGCTCGGCAGCTGGCTCAGCTCTCGGCGCGTGAGCTGGTGGCGGCGCTGGGAGCACGTGAGGCGCCAAAGCTCGTGCAGCGTGGGCTGGCGCTGCCGTTTTACGCGGCGTCGCGGGGCTTGGGCCGCACGCTGGCACTGCTCGAGCAGGAGCTGATGACGCTCGGCTTGCCGGCAGCGGCGGAGCGTGCGCTCGAGCGCTTCGGCACGAGCTGCGAGCCGAGCGGCGCGGACGTGGGCGCGGGACCGCGCTTGGTTCTGGCCAATCACCCCGGCGCGTACGACGCGCTGTGCTTGATGCACGCCGTGGGGCGCGCCGACCTGGCCATCTTGGCGGCTGAGCGCGAGTTCTTGCGCGCGCTGCCGGCGCTCTCCCGACACCTGCTCTTCGTCGGCGAGAGCTCGAGAGGGCGCGCGGCCGTGCTGAAGCGCGCGCTCCGTCGGCTGCGCGCCGGGCAGGCGCTGCTGCACTTTCCGGCGGGGCGCATCGAGCCCGACGCCGACTTCGCGTCTGCCTCCGGAGCGCTGCTCGAGCCGTGGCAGCCGGGGGTGAGCGCGCTGGTGGGAGCGTGCCTGCGCGCCGGCGGGCGGGTGTTCGTAGCTGGCGTGCGCGGCGTGCACTCGCCTCGCGCCAAGCAGCTGCTGCTCAGTCGCCTAGCAGAGC
>JAEYOT010000707.1 GCA_023411445.1 Pseudomonadota bacterium | reverse complement strand
GCAAGCTGCTCGGGCTCACGAACAGGCAGGACGTGAAACCGTCCAGCAGCGAGCGCTGCGCGGCGCTGCGGATTTCCTTGCTGGACTTTGCGTTCGCCTGGCGCAGGCGCAGGTACACGCCGGGCGCCTCACGCAGGCCAGCCAGGCGAGCGCCCGGCGCGATGAAGTCGCCAGGGCCATCGGCGGCAAGCTCACGCACCCAGCCCTCGACCTGCTCGCGAAACGGCTGAATCTTCGGGCCCAACGCCACCGCGACGGCGCGTTGCTTGGCCATCACCGCGCTCTTTCGGCTCTCCAGGCGCCCTTGATGCACGCGCCAGTAGATCACGCCGAAGGCGGTAAAGCCGACCACCACCCACAACCAAAAGTGGGGCGGCATGGCTCGGAAGACTACCTTCCCATGCACAAACGCGCGCCGACGTTCGGCGCGCGCTTGATTCAGTGAAGGGAGCCCGCGCTCCCGACGCTCCAAGATCTACCTACTTGGCGCCTTCGCTACCGCCGAGGCGACCGACCATGAAGCTCACGTTCGGGTAACCCGCGAAGGCAGCGGTCTGGAACACGCTCTTGACGACCAGCGCCTCGACCTTGCGGTCAACCTGCAGCACGACCACGCCGCCGAACTCCTTACCGGGGTTCAGCTGCTTCCACAGCTCGCGCTTGTTCTTCAGCACGTTGAACAGCTCGTCCACGCGCTGGAGGCGGCCCGCTTCCACGATGGCGCGGGTGTTACCGGCCGGCGTGCCGTCCACCAAGATCTGCGAGCCCGTGATGGCCACCATCGGAGCGTCCGTCATGTCCATGACGTTCTCCGCGTTCGGCAGCTTCACGTTCTTGTCGATGGGAAGCTCACCGCTGGCCGAGAAGCTCGCCAGCAGGAACAGCACGATGCAGAGCAAGAAGTCGATGAACGGGATCAGCGGGATCTCCTGGTTCACCGAGCGGCCGCCGCCGCCGGCGACCTTCTTCCGCACGAAGGGCAGCGGGACGTGGTGGAGCAGCCGGCGACCGGGAACCGAGATCGGCTGGTGGAACCTGCTGAGTGCTTTTTCCGACATGACTCAATTCACCGAGAACGTCACGTTGAAGCCGGGAACCTGCGTGGTCTTACCGCGCTCGCACACGGAGCAGGGGCGCTTCGGCGTGTAGATGGCGTCGATGACCGCGATCACATCGGCGAAGGGCGTGCTGTTGTCCGTGTGCAGCACGGCCTGATCGACCTTTTTGTCGTCCTTCAGATCGCCGCGGTGCGAACCGTTCTGGTTCCACTCCTCGGTGATCTTCTTGGCCAGGTCGGGGTAGCGCACGTCGCCTTCGTTGCCGACGTTGACCTTCTTGCGGTCGACGTCGATGGTGTTGACGACGGTGTTACCCTCTTTCCAGATGAGCTGGAACTTGGTGTCACCCTTCATCTCGACGTGGAGCTGCTTCTCCTTCTTGATCTCCTCTGGGGGCTCGTCCTTCGGAGGACCGGGGACGCGGGCGTCAGCATTGATGCGCGCCATCTGCGACCACACCGCCGTCACCAACAAGAACGCCACCAGACAGAGCAAGAAGTCGATGAACGGAATCAGCGGGATGTCGTGATTCGTCGCTCGCTTGCCGCCGTGACCACCAACGTCAATACCAGCCATGCTCGCTCCTTAGCGAAATCGTTACGACCGAAACATCCAACACGACGCGGGCCCAATCCTTGGGATCAGGCCCGACGTCGCGCGAAGTATCAGCCTTCGAGGCCCTGGAGGTTGACCTTCTGGCGGTTCGCGACCACCAGATTCAGCACCTGCACGGAGGCTTCGTTGATGTCGTCTTCCAGCGCCTGCGTCTTGCCGTTCAAGAACGCGAAGCCCATCAGGGCGGTGATGGCGGAGAGCAGACCGAACGCCGTACACACCATGGCTTCGGAGATACCCTGCGCCAGGATGCGGGCCTTCTGGCTCGGATCCACAGATTCACCACCGACCGCGCCGAACGCCTTGATCAGACCGAGAATGGTGCCGAACAAGCCGCAGAGCATGGCCAGGTTCGCGAACAGAGCCAAGAAGCCCGTGCGCTTGGAGATCTTCGGCATCTCGCGGAGAGCAGCCTCGTCCATCGAAGCCTGAACTTCCTCGTCCGGGCGGTTCACCTTCACCAGGCCGGCCTGAACGATACGAGCCATCGGCGCGTTGGCGGCCGAGCACATCTTGACGGCCTTGGCGATGTCACCGGCGAGGATGCACTTCTGCATGGTCGCCAGGAACACGTCCTTGTTGATGGATGCTCCGAACAAATACACCGACCGCTCCGCGATCACGGCGATGGAGCAAACCAACCAAAACAGGATGAGCCACATCGCCCATCCGCCTTCCTCAAACGTGTGCCACAAACCGGACATTTTGACGTTTTCCTTCCGACTGATGCTTCGTTGGATGCCCCAGGGCACCGGCTCTCGAGAACCGATTTCCTGCGGAGGTATGCTTTCAAACGTGGCGGCTCCAGTCACCGCGCCCTGCTTGGGGCGAGCCCGCCCTGAGAGCAGCGGCCCCGCTACGAAGACCGGAGACCGAAGTGCGGGGCATCTTGCTAAACTGGAACCCCGCCAGTCAAGAGAGATTGGATTTTACGAAGCTGTTCGCGCTGCGCCAGAAAGTTTTCTCAAGCGCGGATGGCCGCCGGCTCACGCCACGTGAAGGGCCCACCGCGCGCTCTGCGAGCCCTCGTTTAGCCCAGGCGAGACGAGATGACCAGGCATGCCTCGTCCTCCCCGGCGGGGCCGGCAAGTCGTGAAAGGAGCGCATTGCCCCTACCCCGTCGGTCGGCGGCCGGTGCCTTCCTTCGCTCATCATCCAGGCATCGACATCACATCAAGGCACCGACGCAACGAAGCGACGAGACTGATGAGAAGATGCATCCGCGCTTACCGATACGGTTAGTGATGCGCTTGCTGACGCGTGGAAGCGCAGGCGCCGGCGTTAGCGTCGGCCATGCGTCCGATGATCGCGCGCGGCCTACACTTCGTGCGGAGCGTCGCCGTAGCGTAGCTCGCCACCTCTACGCCGAGGCGCTGTCGTGGCAGGGCGACGGGCCGCTCAAGCGCGGGCCCGAAGCGCCCCGATTGACCCGGGGACGAGCGAAAATGAGCCCAATAACGTGGACTTGTAAAACTCGTTTTGAGACGGCTATAGTCCTCGGCTTGAGTTGACGGGCGCCCAGTATCAGCGCTCGGCACAGCACCAGTAGTACCCAGAGAACAGAAGGGACTTGGGGAATGCATCTCCTGCTTCTTGCGGCCGAAGGTTCCGGATCCAGCCAACTTGTCGAGGCGTTCAAGCACAACCCGACCTTCATGGTCCTCAACCTGTGCACGTCGGCGATCGTGCTCACGATCATCATCGAGCGCTTCGCGTTTCAGATGACCCGCTATCGGGTCAACTCGAAGGAGTTCTTCGCGCAGGTGAAGAAGTTGGTCGTGGCCGGCAACATCGATCGCGCCATCAAGCTGTGCGAGGCGGATGACTACCCCATCCTGCAGCTGGTCAAGGCTGGTCTGACGCACGCCAACAAGGGCCCCGATGAAATCGACGCCTCGCTCAGCGAAAAGCTCTCGGAGCTCAAGCCGCAATCCGAGAAGCGTATCGGCGCGCTGTGGTCGCTCGCGAACATCGCCACCCTGATCGGTCTGCTCGGCACGGTCTCCGGTCTGATCGCCACGTTCGGCGCCATCGCGGCTCCCGGCCTGAGCCAGGCGGACAAGCAGCGCATGCTCTCGAACGGCATCGCTGAAGCCATGTACAACACGGCGCTGGGTCTGGGCATCGCGGTGCTCTGCATGATCGCTCACATCATCTTGCACACCCGCGCCAAGTCCATTCAGCACGACCTGGAGGCCACCATGGAGCGGACCTTCAACATGCTGACCATTTCCAAGACCGGGCAGTACTGAGAGCTCGGTAAGGCCCCATGTCCCTCAGCGCAGCACAGCGCAGCAAGATTCGCCGCCTGAGCCAGCCGAAGGAGCTCGCTCCAGATGAGGAAGGCGGCGAGCTGAACATCGTGCCGTTCCTCGACATCGTCGTGAACATCCTCATCTTCGTGCTCGCGACGGTGGCGGTCACCTTCACCGCCAGCATCGAGACGAACCCCCCGGCAGCCAAGAGCACGGGGACTCGTGCCGAGATCTCCTCGCAAGCCCTGAACCTGTCGGTGTTCATCGTCAGCGAGGGCTTCTCGCTGAAAGCGTCCGGCGGCAACGTCGCGCCGGGCTGTCAAGCGCCGGGCGCGGGCATCACCATCCCCAAGGTCGGCGGCAACTACAATTTCGCCGGCCTCACGGAGTGCGCCGCCCGACTGAAGGCCGTCTCTCCGGACTTTGCGGACGAGACGCAAGCCACCCTCGCAGCCAACCCGGGGGTGGACTTCCAGACGGTGGTGGCCGTGATGGATGCGCTCCGCACCGCACCCGGCGGTGAGGCATTGTTCGAGAACATTCAGTTCGGGGTGCCCCGATGAGTCAGCCCACAGGTCCCGGCGGAGCCGCCCCCAAAGGCTCGAACATCGTCAGATACAAGGCCGAGCTGCGCAAAGCCATCCGGCGCAACGCGCACGATCAGGAGGTGAACTTCCTGAACATCACGGCCATGCTCGACATCATGACCATCATCCTCGTCTTCCTCTTGAAGACGCTGGGTGAGTCGAGCGCGGCCGTGCCTCAAAGCGACGACTTGCGCTTGCCAGCGTCCATCATCAAGACGCAGCCACACCAGGAAGGCGTCCTCATCACCGTCTCCAAGACGCAGATCTTGGTCGGTGACAACAAGATCCTCACCCTGCCTGGCCGGGAATCCCTCGCGCAGGCGGGAGTGGACGCGCGCCACAAGCGCAGCGGCCCCAATGACCTGTTCATCGTGCCGCTCGGCAACGCGCTGATGTCTGCCCGCAAGACGGACATCGCCGTGCGCCGCGCCAAAGGTCTGGATCCGTCGTCGTCGGAGGCGATTGTCATCGCCGACAAGGGCACGCCCTACCGTCTGCTGCTCGAGGTGCTCTTCACCTTGGGCCAGAGCGAGTTCGGCAAGTACCACCTGATGGTGATCCAGTCGAAGAAGCTGGGCGGCTAGTCTCCGGCCCCCTCGCCCCCGGGCGCGCCGCGGGCTAGCCGGGCGCCGGT
>JAEYOT010000662.1 GCA_023411445.1 Pseudomonadota bacterium | reverse complement strand
GGCCGAGTCCGGGTCGAAGCAATCAGCGTCGCAGGCCCATGGCGACGTCGTGCTAGATGACGTCCCCTCGTAGGTCGCGGTGTACGCGAAATCGCCTGGGGCAGCGGTACCAAAATCCGCAACCTGGATCCCGAGCTTGAAGTCCGTAGTGACGTTCAGCGCTTCTTGGGCTCCGCCCAAGTCCTCGTTTGCTTCGCCCTCCTGTCCGGGCTCACCGCTGCAGGCCGCGAGCAGGAAGCCTGCCACTGCCAACCCCTGAACATTCCTTCCCCAGCTACTGATACCCGCATCATCGTACCTTTCTTGGGCGGAGCACCGCCCATCCCGACCGCTTCGCGCACGTTCATTGCCCGGCCGAGCGAGCTCGCCGTTCAACCCGCGCCGCCGCGAAGTGATCCTGACTATGCTGCGCTGGCCTGCAGCCGCCTACTGCAGGAATCCCTAGCTCGGGATTACCCTAGGGGGAGGAATCCCTACGAAGCGCGTCTCACGTTGACCACGCAAGTTGAGCGGTGGAGCACGCCCGCTAGCGCCTCCGCAGTGGCACCGTTGCAACAGCGCAGGGAACCGCAGACCCCCTAGGCTACTGCGCTGTCTGCTGACCGTGTGTGAGCTTGATCACCAGCTGCAGGCGCGACTCAGCCTGATGCTTGCGCAGCAAATTCGACACGTGAAACTCGACCGTCTTCACAGAGCAGTGGAGGCTGGCTGCGATGTCCTTGTTGGAGCTCCCCCGCAGCAGCCACGCAAGCACCTGCTCCTCCTTCTGAGTCAAGTGTCGCGTCGCAATCGTCCCCGTTTCGATCGTCTTTCTCATCGTCCCGCCCGTTGAGCCCCAGCATAGCGAAAGGCGGCGCCGGTACGATTGACGATTTCTGCGCCGGGACAGACTATGTCAGCCACGGGCGCCTTACGCCTTCCGAGAGAGCAAAGACGTGCCACGCCTTCGCGCTGAAGTCGGCGGTGACCGAGCTGTAGCCCCAGCGTCAGCCCGAGTCCCGCTCCGAGCTTGGGCTTCAGCTCTGCGCGGGCTCCGCTGGATCGGCGGCTTTGCCCTTCAGCTTCTCGCGGGTGATCTCGATGATCATCGGTAGGACGCTGAGGAAGATGATGGCGAAGATCACCAGCTCGAAGCGCTCCTTGACGACCTGGGTCTCGGCGAACATGTAGCCGAGCGGGACGAGCAGGCCGACCCACAGCGCGGCGCCGATGATGTTGAACAGTACGAAGCGGCGGTACTGCATCTGGCCGATGCCGGCCACGAACGGCGCGAACGTGCGCACGATCGGCACGAAGCGCGCGATGATGATCGTCTTCGGACCGTACTTTTCGTAAAACAGCTGCGTCTTTACCAGGTGCTTCTTGTTGAGCAGCCGGCTCTTCTCGCTGTTGAACACCTTGGGGCCGAGCAGCTTGCCGATGTGGTAATTGACGCCGTCGCCCAGCACGGCGGCTACGAACAAAATCAACATCGTGACGGGGAGCGACGGCACGAAGCCATCGGCGGGCAGGCCGAGCCGCACCGGATCCATCGCGCACAAGACACCGATCGCGAACAGCAGCGAATCACCCGGCAGGAACGGCGTTACCACGAGGCCGGTCTCCGCGAACACGATGGCGAACAGCGCGACATAGAGCGACGGCCCCATCGTCTGCGTCATGACCACCAAGTGCTTGTCGATGTGGCGGATGAAGTCGAAGATGCCGACGAGGAAGTCGATGATGGCGCTCAAGGTAGGCTCGCTGGGAAAGAGGCTCGTTCCTACGGCCCTTTTAGGCGAGGAGCAAGCCGAGTGCGCTCTTTCCAGCGGGCTAGCGGGCGAGCGCGGCGTTCACCAGCGTTAGCAGCTGGCTCACGCGAGCGTCCCAGCTGTTGCGGCGGGCCAGCTCGAGGCGCCGCTCCCGAGCCATCGGATCCTGCTCAGCGAGCGCGGCCTCACACTGTGCCACGAGGCTGGCTGCACTATCGGCCACGCGCACGCTATCCCAGAATTTTTCGATGGCTGGCAGGGGGCTCACCACCACAGGGCGCCCCGTCGCCAAGAACTCGAAGAACTTGATGGGGAACACCGCGCGTGTGTAGTCATTGATGCGGTAGGGGATGAGGGCGACGTCGAAGCCTTTGAGGTACGCGGGCAGGCGATCGTAGCCGCGGTGGCCGAGCAGGTGGACGTTGGGAAGCGCCTCGAGCTTCGCGACGTCCGTCCCTGGATCGGCCACGCCGGTAGGGCCGATCAGCACGAGCGACCAGTGAGGGCGCGCCTCGGCCAAGTGCACGAGCCACTCCGTGTTCAGCTTGTAATCGCTCACAGCCCCCACGAAGCCGATCACGGGGTGCGGCAGGCGCGCGACGTCCTCCGGTACGACCGTGTCCTCCGCCAGCGCCTGCGCGAAGTGCTCGGCGTCCCCCACGTTGTGCACCAAATGGGTACGGCCGGGTGCCAGCTCGCGCTTGGCTTCGAGCAAGGCAGGCGCCGTGCAGGTGACCACGCCAGCGGCCGCGCACAGCTTGCGCTCGCGCTCGGCGATCCACGCCTTGGCGTCACGAAACTCGGGGAACGCGGTGTACTCGTCGACGCAGTCGTAAACGATCAGGCGGTGGGGAATGCGCGTGACCGCGTCGCCGTAGCCCGGGTGATAGACCCAGACGATGGCGTCCGTGATGCCTTCGCTGTTCAGCCAGCGCGCCACCACGTCGACGCGGTGCTCGAAGTCCAGCCGCTGGCGCAGCCGGTGCCCGCGCGGCAGGAAGTTGAGCCAGGTGGGACACCACACGTCCAAGACGCGGAGGTTGGGCGCGACCTGTCGCACGGATGGCAGGCGCAGCAGATCGCGCGCGCGCGGCGCAGCGCCGGCGCCGGC
>JAEYOT010000500.1 GCA_023411445.1 Pseudomonadota bacterium | reverse complement strand
GCCCATTTGCGTGCAAATTTTCGACCTCCGCGCGACGGCGCGCCGCTCTATGCGGCCGTACGTGTGCGTCGCGGGCGAGGTCAGCGTAAGCTCAGCCGATGCTCAGGAAGGGTGCCGTTGCGTGCGTCGTCTCGTTGTTCGTTACCGCTGCCAACGCGCAAGTACCCGCCACCGCCTCCACGCCTCACCCGTCGATCGGTGTGCCCACGTACTGGGTCATGATGGTGACCGGTGAGAAAGACGGCGTGCCGTGGATGAAGACGACCACGCCCGAGACCATGGGCGGCACCGTCAAGGGCACCGGCCCGTGGAACTGCACCTACCCGGCCACGCTGCGTGGCTCCTGGGAAGGTACCGCCTTCGAACAGAACGAGGTTGCCTGCGCGATCGGCGATCAAGAAGTGTTCATGAGCCTGCGCTGCAACTACCGCACGAAGGCGCGCGCCGGCAAAGTGCCGGGCAAGCAGTGGGTCCGCAGCGACTTGCAGACACTGAACCTGCGCCGCAAGGGTGATGCGAAGAGCACCGTCACGGTGAGCATCCGCTGCGACGTGGACGCTGCCTTCCGCGTGGACTGAGCGCTCCCGCGCGTAGCACCCGCCCGGGGGCAATTAGTGCCACCCCGCCGACGGCGGTGGGGGGAGTGCCTTTACCGGTCGGGGGGGACCGGGGCGAGGTGGCGACGGCAGCCAAACCGACTTCGCGGGCGCCGTCCACCGCCGATCGGCTTGGTTACATTCACGCACCTCGAGGGAAGGCGCCGGTTCGCCGGACCGTAAGAAGGACATGCGCTGGCTCGGACTTGCGGCTTTGGTACTCGTGGCGACGGGGTGCACCGTGCACGTCGTGGAAAAGCCGGTGAGCCCCGTGATGGTTGCCGAGCCAGCGCAGCCCCTCTTCCCCAGACACGCGGTGGCTGCGGGTCCTCGCCCCCACCAGCGTCCGCCGCGGACCGAGCCGCGGGCAGACCGCCCGCAGCGGCCGGCGCGCCCCACCCATCCGGCTCGCCCGGAGCCAGCCACGGTAGAGCCGCCGCGCGCAGCCGTGACCACGGCGCGTGACGTCCGCAGGAGCCCGTCCAAGCAGCTGAAGGAAGCGCGCGCCCCCCGCCCACCCCCGCAGCAGGAGGGCTCCGCTCGCCCCTCCAAGGCCAAGCGCCTGGGTCGCTACGACATTGCCCCGGATGACGTGCCGCCGATCACGGACAAGCCGAAGGCGGAGCGGCCCGTCCGCGCGCCGCGCTCAACCAGCTTCGCGAAGCCGCAGCAGCACGCGTTCGATCTTCGGCAGTAACGTCGCGGGCTCGCGTTTCTCCACGTAGTCCTCGGCGCCCAAATCGAGCGCGATCCGTCGATCCGATTGCGGATCGCGCCCCGACCAAACCACGACTGGGATGCTGGCTGTGCGCGCGTCTGCCTTCAGACGCGACAGGACATCCCGCCCGTCCGCGTCGGGGAAGTGAATGTCGAGCACGATGAGGTCCGGCGGGTGCTCGAGCGCTGCCTGGTACACGTCCCGGCCTGCCAGCACCGACACGAGCTCGAACCCGTTCTTCTCAGCGAGCCGCTTCAGTGCGCGCTGCACTTCGGGATCGTCGTCAGCAATCAGGATCCGCCGCCCTTCGCTCATGACCCTACAGCCTACGACTCTGGCAGCGCCTGACAATGGGCAATTGCGGCGGCGTCTCAAGTCGGGAAATTCGCCCCCAGCGCGGGGCGAATGGCCTCCCAGGCAGCCGGCTCAGCTTCCGAGGATGCGGAGCGGAGAGGCCTGCCCGCGCCCGCGCTGCACCGTGAGCTGCTCGACGTGGGTCGCGGCCAGCCCCTCCCGAAGCAGCCCCAGCGCCAGCTCGGGCTCCAGCGCCCCACACGTGTAGAAGTCCGCGGCCGCATAGCCCGCTTCGGGCCACGTGTGCAGCGAGAAGTGGGACTCCGCGAGCACGAGCACGCACGTGACTCCGTGCGGCGAGTAGCGCTGCGTTACCTCGGCCAAGACCGTAGCTTTGGCGCGCTCGGCGGCCGCCAGCATCAGGCGTTTCAGCCATTCTGGATCGTTCAGACGCTCCGGCTCACAGCCGTGAAGCTCTGCCAAGAGGTGTAGCGCTCGCGTTTCCATCGCTCAGCTCAGCAGAGCTTCGGCCTTTCGCAGCAGCGCGTGCACGTTGATCTTGCCTTTGTACACGTACAAGCTTGCCTGCTCCACGCCCTCCAGCAGCTCTTCACTCACGCGCAGGCGCGAGCTCACCACGAACAGGACCGGGCGGCTGAGCCCCCGCTGCGCCGCTTCGATCCGTCGAAACACGGCGTCACGACTCCAGAAGCCCAGCAGCTCGATCAGCACGCCGCGCTCCTTGCCGTCCTTGCCCATGCGCGTCAGCTCCAGATCCGGCACCAAGACTCCCCCGCCCTGCTCGGTAAGATCGAGTAGCTCCTCAGAAAGCCGAGCGGAGTAGCTCGAACCGGAGGCCGCGATCGCGTCGCGCAGCTCCAGCACGTCGCTGCGCACGCCCGCCACTTCCACCGCGACGTCGTCCGCTGGCGCGTACGCCTGCTCGAAGCTCAGCCGCTCCCGACGCTTACCCCAGCGCAGCTCCGCCTTCAGCCGCAGCGAGCCGCACGCCATCAAGGCCGGCAGCGAGAGCGCCAGCTCCAGGCCATACTTGGTGGTCGCGCCGAACAGGCTGAGCGGCCCGTCGATCTGCAAACGGTAGCCGGAGGGTTCGAGCGGCTCGATGCGATACAGCAGCTGGCGAAACTTGAGCTTGCGAAAGAGCTCCCGGTAAGCGTCGGCGCGGGCCGCGCGCACCTCGGCTTCGATCCGCTCGGCGCGGAGCAGCACCGACTGCACCTGCGTCAGCTCGTAGTCCGAGACAAGCTGGCTCGGGCTGCCGCAGCGGCAGGCTGTGAGCCGCTGGGCGCTCTTCAAGTCCGCGTAGAGGGCTTCTTCCACCTCCTTTGGACTGAGCCCGAGCTCGAGCCCTACCT
>JAEYOT010000615.1 GCA_023411445.1 Pseudomonadota bacterium | reverse complement strand
CGCGAAGCGAGCGCCGCGGACCTACGGCGCCAGATTGAAGAGCTGCGCGGCCAGCTCGCGCGCTACGCGGAAGCGCTCGAGGAGGATTTGGCCTCAGGCCGGGAGAAGGTCGCCGCGCGCGCTCGCGAAGGCCTCAAGTACGAGAAGATCTTCCTCGACGCCAGCGCGGTCCTGATCGCGCACCTCAAGGGTCGCCCGGAGTGTCGCGATCTCATGAACGAGATCATGGCGCCGCCGGCTGAAGGCGACAACGCGCCCAACACGACCACGCCCGCGCGCGTCGAAGGCTTGTGAGCGACGCCGCGTCGCCGTCCTCGATCGAAGTACGAGTCGCGGGCGCCCGCGGGCTAAGACCGGGAGAGTGCCAGCGCTTCGTCTACGAGCGCGGCTCTCTCACGCTCGAAGGCTTCGTGCTTCGGCACGGCGAGGACCTGGTCGCGTTCGCCAACTCCTGTCCGCATTGGAGCGTGGACCTGGATTTCGGCACCGGCGAGTTCTACGACGTAGCACTCGACCGCATCGTGTGTAGAAACCACGGCGCGCTGTTTCACCCTCGGACGGGCTTCTGCGAGTGGGGGCCGTGCACCGGCCGCTCGCTCGAGCGTTTTCAGCTCGCCTGCGACGGCGAGGACGCGCTCGTGACCGTGCCGCTGTGAGCTACTGCGGGAGCCGCGTGCTCAGGAAGGACTTGAGCTTGACCAAGCTGCGCGTATCCCGCGCGAAGCTGGGCGGCGCGTAGCTTGCCGCCCATTGCTTGATCTCGCGCACGAGATCGGCGCGCAGCGTGGCATCCTCCAGCACCTGAGCGACGCTGCGGCCACGCGCGCTGCCGCCCTCTAGCTGCTGCACGTAGCGCTGCAGGCGCTCGTAGTCCGCGTCCAAGAACTCACGGAGCAGCTCCGCTTCAGCAGCCAGCTTCGCGAGCACGCCGCCCGAGTCACGCTCGGACGCCGGAACCTGCGCGGCGGCCTCGCGCAGCACGAACGCGTCGTCGATGAAGCCGAGATCTTCCAGGCCGTCCGGGATCAGGTCCAGCGACTTGAACAGGTAGTTGAGGGCGCTGGCGGCGCCGCGCTGCGCGGCCACCGGGGCGTCCGCCTCGAGCACGCTGGCGAGGCCCTGCGCGTCCTCCGCGAGCGAGCGGAGCCAAGCCGGAAATGCTTCTAAACAACGAGAATCGAGCGTCGACATGAGAGACCCTTTGCTCGCGAGCAGCTTTCAATTAGCGGAGGGGCACAGCACGCGCAAGGCGTTTTCCGAGAACACCTTCTTCACCGTAGTCTCGCTCACGCCAGCGGCCAGCAAGGCGCGCGCGAGGCTCGGCAGCTTGTCCGCGTCGGCCAGCCCCTGCGCGGGCCTAATGCCCCCCTCGAAGTCGGCACCCAGCGCGACGTGGTCTTCGCCGGCCACGCGCAGTAGGTGCAAGGCCTGCTTCACGACGTCCGCCAGAGTCGCCGCTCTACCGCGCACGACGAAGGGCGAGTGAAAGTTGAGGCCCACGACGCCGCCGGTCGCCGCGATGGCGCGCAGCTGCGCGTCCGTAAGGTTGCGCGGGTGCGGGGCCTGCGCGCGCGCGTTCGAGTGTGAGGCGACGACCACGCCGCCCGTCTCTCGCGCTAGCGAGAGCACGTCGTTCACGGCGCGATCGGATGCGTGCGACACGTCCACGGCCACGCCCAGCGCGTGCGCGCGCCGCACCAGCTCCTGCCCCGCACGTGTCAACCCGTACGACACGGGCCGCCTGTCTCCGGAAGAGCTAGCGAGCGCGTTGTGCTCGGTGTGCACCAGTCCGACCAAGCGCACGCCGCGCGCGACCCAGGCGGCCAAAGCTTCAGGCGTCGCCGCCAGCGGCCCGGCGCCTTCGAACGAGAGCCACGTGCGCACGAAGCCAGCGCGCGGAGGCGCGCAGCCCGGCTGCTCGAAGCCGTCACGCCCCAGCTCGGCGTGCACGCGCAGATAGGAAGCCTCCAAGTCCGAGGCGCGCGGGCCGTCCGCCGACACGTCCCTCGGGACGAACAACGGCAGGACGACGCCGGAAACATGGCCGGAACGCAGCGCCGCCAGCGCAGCCTGGCCGGTGCCTTCGCGCAGCGGCTTGTCGTGGTAGCCGAGCTGGTAAGGCAGGTCCACGTGCAGGTCCACGGCGGAAAATCGCGGCTCGGCTTGCGCGCTGCTACTCAGGGCGACGCACGCGAAGAGCGCCGGCACTGAACGTAGCTGTAGCATGAGCGCACGGTAACCGCGGCTGCCCGCTCCGTGAAGCGCGAGCGTGCTCCGGGTGTGCCAAAAATTCCGACAATCGCCTCAAGTGTCGGCGCCAGCTGCCGTTCCGGGAGCACGAAAGCCCCGGCGGCGTCGCCGCGCGGCCTACCACCGCCGCCCTAGCGCCATGGCCATCAGCCTCGTCTCTACCCCTGCTCAGCGGCCTGCTTCGACTCCTGCAGCCAAGCGGCTGCTGTTCGTGGACGATGACGAGCTCATCCTGCGCAGCATGGAGCGTGTCCTACGCCGGCCCGCCGCGGAGAGCGGGTGGGAGCTGTGCTTCGCCACCAGCGGCGAAGCCGCGCTGGAGGAGATGACCAAGGCGCCCGTGGACGTCATCCTGTGCGACGCGCACATGGGCCAAATGAGCGGCGCGACGCTGCTGCGTCGCGTTCAGGAGCGAGATCCGTCGGTCGTTCGCATCCTGCTCTCTGGCCACACCGGGCTGGACGTGCTGCGCACTGCCCTGCCCTACGCGCACCAGTTCCTACCGAAGCCGTGCGACGGTCAGCTGCTCAAGTCCACGCTCGACAGCGCCTGCGCCGTACGCGGCCTGCTGGCGCGCCCGGAGATGCGTCACTTGGTCGGCTCCAGCAACGACCTGCCCTCCGCGCCGCGCACCTTCATCGAGCTCTCCAACGCGCTGTCCAACCCCGCCGCCAGCGCCCGCGCCATCTCCGAGATCATCGAGCGTGACATCGCGCTCTCAGCGCGCGTGCTCCAGCTAGTCAGCTCCGCCTTCTACGGCCTGCCTCGCGCGGTCACGTCGATCGGCGGCGCCGTCGCCTACCTGGGCGTCGAGGTGATCAAAGCCATCGTGCTCTCGGTCGAGGTCTCGCGCATGTTCCCGGTCACGCAGAGCATCCCGGACTTTTCGGTGGACACTCTGCAGCAGCATGGCATGCGCGTGTCACAGCTCGCCAAACGCATCCTGGGTCACGAGCCCGGCGGAGACGTCCTGCTGGTAGCCGGGCTGCTCCAGGATACGGGGCAGCTGGTGCTGGCCTCCCGCGCGGCGCCGCGCTTCGCGCTCGCGCTCAGCACCAGCCAGGCGCGCAAACAGCCGCTCCACCACGTCGAGGTCGACCTGTTCGGGGCCTCCCACGCGGACATCGGCGCCTACTTGCTCGGGCTGTGGGGGCTACCTGAGCGGGTCGTCAGCGCCGTAGCCAACCATTTGTGCCCGCAGCGCGCGGGGACGCGCGTATTCAACGCGGCGGCGGCGCTGTACGTGGCAAACCAGCTGCTGGTCGATCCGGACGTGCCGGCGCTGGAGCAGTTGCCGCCCCATGCGTTGGGCTTGGATCTCGATTACCTGCGCGCGGTCGGCGTCGCGCACCAGCTGGACGAGTGG
>JAEYOT010000580.1 GCA_023411445.1 Pseudomonadota bacterium | reverse complement strand
TCGGGTGACGCGGCCCCTAAAACCTTCCGAGCTTCCGATCTCCCGCGAGGTGCCCCGCGCGCGGGGTTGACGCCGCCCGGGGTTCGACGCTAGCGAACCGCGGGCGCCGGCACATGACGGCGCCCCGGAGACGCGAGAGTTGGCCCAGAAACGCAGTAAAAAAGGCGCAGCGAATGAGCCCCCGCAGAAGGGCGGCAAGCGGGGTGGAGGCTCGGGGGGCGGAGGCGAGGTGCGGGAGGCCGAGCTTGCGCCGCTGCACGAGGTGGCCCAGACGCGCTACCTCAACTACGCGCTGTCGGTCATCACGAGCCGCGCCCTGCCGGACGTGAGGGACGGCCTCAAGCCGGTGCAGCGTCGCATCCTCTATACGATGTGGCAGCAGGGCCTGCGCGCGGACAGCAAGCACCGCAAGTGCGCCAAGGTCGTGGGCGACGTGATGGGTAACTACCACCCGCACGGCGACGCCTCCATTTACGACGCGCTCGTGCGCATGGCCCAGCCGTTCAGCTTGCGCGCCATGCTGGTCGACGGCTCCGGCAACTTCGGCTCCGTCGACGGGGACGCGGCGGCTGCCATGCGTTACACCGAGTGCCGCCTAGCCGGGCTGGCCACGGAGCTGCTGCAGGAGATCGAGCAGGACACGGTCCATTTCCGTCCGAACTACGACGGCACCAAGTCCGAGCCGGTGGTGCTGCCGGCGGCGCTGCCGAACCTGTTGATCAACGGCGCCACCGGCATCGCCGTCGGCATGGCTACCAACATCCCCCCGCACAACCCGGAGGAGGTGGTAAGCGGCGCGATCCGCCTGCTGGACGCGCTGGTGGAGGGCAAGCAGCTCTCGGCGCGCGAGCTGGCTCGCACCATCAAGGGCCCGGATTTCCCCACCGGCGGCCAGCTGGTCTCGTCGAGCGAGGAGATCAAGCAGGTGTACGAGACTGGGCAAGGCTCGCTCAAGCTGCGCGGCACCTGGAAGCTCGCGACACCGACCAAGAACGGGACCATCGTCCACATCACGAGCATCCCCTACTCGGTCAACAAGAGCGATCTGGTCACGCGCATCGCGGACGTGGCGCTATCGCGCAAGATGCCGCTGCTCGTCGACGTGAAGGACGTCTCCACCGACGAAATCTGCATCGAGCTCGAGCTGAAGAAGGAGGCCGACCCGCAGAAGGTGCTGGCCTACCTGTTCAAGCACACGCCGCTGCAGATCAACTTCGCCGTCAACATGACGTGCTTGGTGCCCACCGAGAACCCAGAGGTGGGCCGGCCGGAGCGCATCGATCTATCCCAGCTGCTGTGGCACTTCCTGCACTTCCGGCTGGAGGTCGTCACGCGGCGGCTCACGCACGAGCTCAAGGCGCTGGCCAAGCGCATCCACATCCTGGAAGGCTTCGAGAAGATCTTCGACGCGCTGGATCAGATCATCAAGATCATCCGCGCCTCCGAGGGCAAGGCCGACGCGGCGCAGAAGATCATCGCCAAGTTCAAGCTCGACGAAGAGCAGACCGACGCCATCCTGGAGCTGAAGCTGTACCGCCTGGCGCGCCTGGAGATCCTGGTGATTCAGAAGGAGCTCAAGGACAAGCGCAAGCGCAGCAAAGAAATCCGCGGCCTGCTCGACGAGGAGGAGTCCAAGGGGCGCTGGGGCATCGTGCGTCAGGAGCTGAGCGAGCTGCTCACGCGCTTCGGCAAGGAGGCCAAGCGCCGCACGCAGATCCAGGAGATCAGCAGCGAGCAGGAGTTCAGCGAAGAAGAGCTGATCGTGGCCGAGGACGCCTACGTGGTGGTTACCACGGACGGCTGGGTCAAGCGCCAGAAGGAAGTGAAGGACGTCTCCACCACGCGCCTGCGCGAAGGTGACGCGGTGCTCGCTTGCGAGATCGGCTCCACTCGCTCCAGCATCGTGTTCTTCTCGAATTTCGGCACGGCCTACACCTGCCGTATCATCGACGTGCCCGCGACCACCGGCTATGGCGAGCCGATCCAGAAGCTGTTCAAGCTCAAGGACGGCGAGCGCATCCTCGCGGCGCTGTCACTGGATCCGCGGGTGATCGGCGAGATCGGCGAGCGTGAGGGCAAGCGGCCGCTCACTTACGGCGTGGCGGCGACCAGCGACGGTTACTCGCTGTCGTTCGGCTTGTCGCCCTTCGCGGAGCCGAGCACCCGCGCCGGTCGGCGCTACGCCAAGCCGGCGGAGGGCGTGGAGGTCGTCGGCGCCGGTAAGGCCAGCGGCAAGGAGATCGCCATCTGCGCGACGAAACAGCGCCGCGCGCTGCTCGCCCCAGTGGAGGAGATCAACTACCTCTCCAACCCGGGCAAGGGCGTCGTGCTCATCAAGCTGGACGACGGCGACGCCGTAGTCGGCTTCATCGTAGCCAAGGATAAGCGCCAGGAGCTGGTGGTGGAGAGCTCCGGCGGCGGCGAGCGCCGCATCAGCGCCAGCGAGTACAAGCCCACCGGTCGTGGCGGCAAGGGCCACGAGGTGCTCAAGCGCGGCCAGCTGGTTCGCGCCGTTCCCCCGACTCCCGAGGCTCCCCCTCCGTTCGATTCGTCGAAGGGCTGACAGCGTATGGCAACCAAATACACGGGCGACGACATTCAGGTGCTGGAGGGCCTCGAGCCCGTCCGCAAGCGCCCCGGCATGTATATCGGCGGCGTCGGCAGCGCCGGCCTCCACCACTTGGTGTGGGAGATCTTCGACAATTCGGTCGACGAGGCCATGAACGGCCACGCCTCCGAGATCATCGTCACGCTGCACAAGGACGGCCAGTCCGTCACGGTGCAGGACAACGGCCGCGGCATCCCGGTGGACATGAACGCCAAGCTGAAGAAGCCGGCGCTCGAGATCGTCTTCACGGTGCTGCACGCCGGCGGCAAGTTCGAGCAAGGCAACTACAAGACCTCCGGCGGCCTGCACGGCGTCGGCGCCTCGGTGACGAACGCGCTCTCCAGCAAGCTCGTCGTCAACGTGAAGCGCGACGGCGCCGAGTGGCAGATGGAGTTCAAGCAGGGCAAGCCTACGGGCAAGCTGCACAAGGTGGGCGCAGCGCGCGGCACCGGGACCACCATCTTCTTCAAGCCCGACCCGACGATCTTCCCGCGCACGGAGTTCTCGGCGGACACCATCCGCGAGCGCTTGGAGATCGCGAGCTTTCTGCACCGCGGCCTGAAGGTGCGCTTCAACGACGAGCACAGCGGGCAGAAGCACGACTTTAGCCACGCCGAAGGCATCGTGGACTACGTGCGCACGCTGATCAGAAAGGCGCAGAAAAAGCCGGTGCACGAGGCGCCGTTCGTCATCAACAAGGACGGCGAGATGCGGCTCGAGGCCGCCTTCTTGTGGTCCGAGTCCACGGACGAGACGCTGAAGAGCTTCGTCAACGGCATCCCGACCGGCTCGGGCGGCACACACGAGAACGGGCTCCGCGCCGGCGTGGCCAAGGCCGTACGCAACTACATCGAGACGCACAACCTCGCGCCGCGGGGCGTGAGCATCGCCGCGGAGGACATCCGTGAAGGCATGTTGGGCGTGCTGAGCGTGTTCATCGCCGAGCCGCAGTTTCAGGGCCAGACCAAGGACCGGCTCAACAACCCCGAGGTGCAGTCGTGGGTCGACGGCCAGGTGCGGCCGGCGCTGGAGCAGTGGCTCAACTCCAACCGCAGCGTGGCCGAGCAGATCGTCGCGCGCATCATCCTGGCGGCGCGCGCGCGCGAAGCCTCACGCGCGGCTTCGGCGCAGGTCTCGCGCAAGACCGCGACCAGCGGTCGACTGACCCTGCCGGGCAAGCTGAGCGACTGCCTCTCGAACAACCGCGAGGCCACCGAGCTGTTCATCGTTGAGGGTGACTCCGCTGGCGGCTCGGCCAAGCAAGGCCGCGATCGCAACACGCAGGCCATCCTGCCGCTGCGTGGCAAGGTGCTGAACACCGAGGGGCTGGCGCTGTCCAAGGTGCTGGAGAACCGGGAGCTGGCCGATCTGGTCACCGCCCTAGGCTGCGGTATCGGCGCCAACTTCGATCTCGGGCGGCTGCGCTACCAGCGCGTGGTGTTGCTCGCCGACGCGGACTCGGACGGTCACCACATCACGACGCTCTTGCTCACCTTCATCTACCGCCACCTGCCGGAGCTGCTGAAGCAGGGTCGCGTGTTCGTAGCGGTGCCGCCGCTCTACCGCATCGACATCGGCAAGGAGACGT
>JAEYOT010000543.1 GCA_023411445.1 Pseudomonadota bacterium | reverse complement strand
GCTGTAGCGCGGGTAGGGAGAGCGCCCCCGTCGCGGTCCTGCCGCGGCGGGGGCGCCGCGCTTCTGGTCGCGTCTGCGCCGACGAAAAACTGAGCCATGCTCCCCGCCTGACGCGGAGAGGCGCGCGAGAAGCTTGCGCGCTGCTGGCCTCGCGCCCCGAGAAAACTGAGGCGAACGCGAATAGACAGCCTGGCATTCGCGCCGCAATCTGACAGGGCACGAGGAGGCCAACGGTATGGGAAGACTTTCCGACTACGTAGTATTCGTCGACGCGCGCCTGGAGCGCCGCCATCACGCCCGACCCTTGTCGATGGAAGAGGTGCACGAGGCCTATTTGGAAGGCTCGCTCGACATCCCCGATCTCGCCGCATTCTTGGACGCGCGGGCCAGCCTCGTGGATTTTCGCATCACGCGTGGGCACCTGCGCTTCCTCATCACCCGCATGTTGCCGGAGTGGCTCATCCACTCGAAATCCCAAGATCAACGCATCGTGCGCGAGCACTACGACCGCGGCGACGATTTCTTCGCGGCGTTCCTCGGCGAATCCATGATCTACACGAGCGGTCTGTTCCAGCGCGATGACGAATCGCTCGAGCAGGCCCAGCGCAACAAGATGAACGCCGTGTGTCACAAGCTGCGCCTAGAGCCCGGCCACACCTTGCTAGACATCGGCTGCGGCTGGGGCACCCTCGTGGCTCACGCAGCCAAAGAGTTCGGTGCGGACGTCACCGGCGTCACGCTGGCCCAAACGGGAGCCGCCTTCGGCAACGCGCGCATCGCCCGTGAGGGGGTGAGCGATCGCGCCCGCGTGCTCTGCCTGGACTATCGCGACATCCCCGCGCAGAAGTACGACCGCATCGTCAGCCTCGAGATGGTCGAGCACGTCGGCGTGAAGAATTTGGCCAAGTACTTCGACGTCGTGCGCGAGCGCTTGCGGGACGACGGCTTGTTCTTGGTGCAGTGGTGCGGCCTGCGGCGGGGCGGTCCCCTGGGCGTGCCGCCGGTGGGCATGCGCCCGGAGGACATGGTGTGGGGCTTGTTCATGAACAAGTACATCTTCCCCGGCGCGGACGCCTCGCTCCCGCTGAGCGAAATGTCCAAGGCCATGGAGAAGGCCGGGCTGGGCATCCACTCGGTGGAGAACGTCAGCGTGCACTACGCGCTCACGATCCAGCGCTGGCAGCAGAACTGGGAAGCGAATCGCAAGAGCGTCGTCGACAGCTACGGCGAGCGCTGGTTCCGGCTGTGGAACTTGTTCTTGGGCTGGTCTTGGCGCATCGCGCTGCAAGGCACCTCCGAGTGCTTCCAGGCAGTGGTGCACAAGAACCTGGACGCCTTCGATCGGCGCTTCTCGCTGCGCGGGGGCGGCGCGCGGCGCCAAGCCCTGGCCCAGGACGACGCCGGCGCGGCGTCGGTGTAAGAGCACGGCTTGCGAGCAAGCGCATGGCCAAGCACGCACGTAAGCAACCGCAGCAACCTCGAGCCAAAGAGACCGTGCGCGCCATCCTGGAGGCCACCGCGCAGATCCTGGATCGGGAGAGCCTGGACGCCGCCACCACCAAGCGCATCGCCGAAGTAGCTGGGGTCAGCATCGGCTCGCTGTACCAGTACTTTTCGCACCGCGATGCCATCCTGGAGGCGCTTCAAGATCGCGAGTTCGAGCGCACCATCGAGGTGATGCAGGCCGTGTTCGGCGACGGCAATCTGGATAAGGCTCCGATCGAGACCGTGACCGCGGCCCTGCGGGGCCTGGCCGCGCTCTACGCGCAATCACCCGGGCTGCACCGGGTGCTCACCATCGAAGGCCTGCGCGTCGCCAAGTCGGAGCGGGTGCACGCCTTCGATCGCCGCGTGATCGAGCTGATTCGCTACTTCTTGACCGCCACGCGCGCTCCTCTCCGCCTCACGGACGTGGAGGCCGCCTCGTTCATCATCTATCAATCCGTGCGCGCCACCATGCTGGCTCACCTGCTGGAGCGTCCGCACGGCTTGGACGTGGATCGGCTGATCCGAGAGCTGACGAAGTTTCTCACCAGCTACGTGCTGGGCGGCGCGGAGCCCGTCATGGTAGCCGCCACCGCACGCGAAAGCCCGGCTCGAGAGCCCGCTGCCCCGCTCAAGAGCTGAGCTTCGCCAGACGTTCCGGCAACTCCGCGACGGCCGGCATGGTGCCGGAGCTCCGCCGCGTCGCGAGCGCTTCGAAGATGGTGAGGAGCATGCCCAGGACGTTGCGCTGCGCGTCGCGCTGCCCACGACAGGATAGCTGCGCGGAGATGAGCTCTGGGAATCGCGACGACAGCAGGTCGAACAACGCACTATAGCCCGAGGGGACGGCTTGCTGCAGCGCTTGCTTCAGACTGGCCACCTCCAACGTGCTCGGCGCGCCGTCCGTCACGACATCGCTGAGCTCGGCGAAGCGCGGCGCGTCCTCCTCGCGGTAGCTACGGCTCGGCACGATACGCGCGACGTGACCGCAGCGTTCACACGAGATAGTGGCAGGCGCCGCCTCGGGGACTGCGACGAGCCGAACGCGACTGCACGCGTCGCAGATGGTGGGAAAACATTTCATCGCGACTCAACCTGGTCACCGACGAGAGTTGTTGCAAGTCACGACCTGGTCACGTCGCTGCGGCAGTAGTGCTCGTCCCGTACGCCTGTAATTAGCGGAGAGCCGTGGCTAGCTGGAAACTAATCGTTATTGCGCCGGCGGAGGTCTACCCATAAGTTCCGCGGTCATGTCGGGATCGTTCGTCCATCGACCATCGCTTGCCATTGCGTGCCTCTCACTCACTCTCGCTAGTGTCGCCTGCGGCTCCAGTGAGGCGAAGAAGCGGGCGCAAGACGAGGCGGGCGGAGCGGGCGGCGAAGCGGGGCTTCACGCAGGCGGCAGCGAGATGGTGGCGGGAGCGGACGCCGGCGGCGCTCCCCAGACCGGTGAGGGTGGCTTGGGTGGCTTGCCTGCCGTGGCGGGGCAATTCGGTGAAGGTGAGCCGCAGCTCGGCGGCTACGCCGGAGCCGTGGGCGGTGAAGGCGGCGCGCCGATCGACGTCGACCCGTGCGCGATGCCTGACGCCGCGCTGCTCGCCGCCGCGCGCGCGGCGACGGGCGTGACCTCCGGCCGCATCCCCGAGACGGAGCTGGCCAAGCTGACTCAGTTTTCGGCGTCCGGAGTCAACGACCCACGAGGGCTCGAGTGCATGACCGGCCTTACCAGCCTGTCACTCCAGGGCGGCAACCTGACCTCGCTCGAGCCGATCGCCAGCCTGACGGAGCTCGAGACGCTGGCGCTCTACAACACCCAGCTCACGAGCCTCGCGGCCGTGAGCTCACTCAGCAAGCTCACCTCGCTGACCATCAACTACAACCAAGTCGCGGACCTCTCGCCGCTGGCAGAGCTCCCCGCGCTGACCACCCTCCAAGCCTACTCCAACCAGATCGAGGACCTGACCCCCCTGGCCGAGATCAGCACGCTGACTCAGCTGTACCTTTATGGGAACCGGGTGGTGGACACGGCACCGTTGAGCGACCTCCCCCTGACCCTACTGTCATTGGGCAGCAATCGATTGGTAGACATCACCCCGCTTAGTGAGATCACTACTTTAAGTTACCTGGAGCTCGGCAGCAATTCGATCGCGGATCTCACGCCGCTTCAGACGCTGACCAACCTCTTCGATCTCTACTTGGCAGCCAACCAAATCGAGGACCTGAGTCCGCTCGCCTCGCTCACCCAGCTGCAAACGCTGGATGTCTCCTACAACCCGCTGAGCGGGCTCGACCCGCTGAGCGGGCTCAAGTCACTCACCAGCTTGATGGCCTCCGCCGATGGCGTCGTCTCGCTCACGCCGCTCAGCGGCCTCACGAACCTCACCAGCTTAGACCTGAGCTACAACGACATCGAGGACGTCTCACCGCTCAGCGGCTTGACCAAGCTGAGCTCCCTAAATCTGTCGAGCAACCTGCTGGAGAGCGTCACGCCACTCGCCTCGCTCACGGGGCTGGACCAGCTCTACCTGGGCAGCAACCAGATTGCCAACGTGGACGCGCTCAAGTCGCTCGTCTCGCTCACGGGGCTCGATCTCTCGTACAACGAGTTTTCGAGCATCGATCAGCTAGCGCCGCTGATCAGCCTGAGCGGCTTGAACCTCAGCTACACCTCGGTGGCGAGCCTGACAGCGCTCACGAACATGACCTCGCTCTACGACCTGTCGCTCACGAGCACGTTCGTTACGAGCCTTGCCCCCCTCGCGGGCCACACTAACCTGACCTACCTCAGCGCGGATTACTCGCTAATCAGCGATATCTCCGCGCTCGCGTCGTGCACGGCGCTACAGACTCTGAGCCTACTGGACAACGAGGTGAGCGAGATCTCGGCGCTCACCTCGATGCCGAACCTGACGCACGTCTACCTCAGCAACAACGCGCTCGCCGGCGTCCTCGACTTCTCCGGCTTCGCCAAGCTGAGCACGCTGTATCTGGACGAGAACCCGCTGGGCGCGCCGCCGGTGCTCACGGGCCTGACTGAGCTCACCGTGCTGAGCCTGGCCAACACCGGGCTCACCTCGCTGCGCGGCCTCGGCCTCGGCTCGCTCACCACGCTGAACGTCTACGGCAATCCGGCGACCGACCCGAGCCCGCTCGCGACCGCTACCCAGCTGCAGCATTTGCAGCTGGGCGGCACCGCCGGAGCACAGCCGACGAGCCTGGCGCCGCTCTCCAACATGCCGGAGCTGCGCTACCTCTACCTCTCGTACGTCGCGCCGAGCTCGCTCGAGCCGCTGCAGGCGCTCACGTCCTTGTCGGGACTCTACCTCAGCCAGGTCACGCTGCCCCAGAGCGGGCTCAGCGGTATCGAACAGCTGCCGCTCGTGGATCTACAGCTATCGAGCACCAACGTGAAGGACCTCACCCCCGTCGCCTCGCTCAGCGACCTCAGCTACCTCAGCACCAACAACTGCCCGTTTACGGACCTTTCGCCGCTGCTCCAAAACACCGGCATCGGCGCGGGCGATCGCTTGTACTTCACGCAGCCAGCCTTCGACTGCGCTGAGCAGCTGGCGAACCTGCAAGCGCTGGCAGCCACCGGCGCCATCGTCTCCAGCCCCTGCCCACTCTGAAGCCTCATCCCCTTGCGCCGCGCTGGCTCAGCCTTCGTT
>JAEYOT010000539.1 GCA_023411445.1 Pseudomonadota bacterium | reverse complement strand
GGTTGACTCGGCGCATCGCGCGCGCGACTCTGAGCGTTAGTGGCTGCGAAATTCGATGCGATCGTGGTCGGAGGTGGTCCCAGCGGGTCGACAGTGGCGACACGGTTGGCGCAGCGCGGCCGGCGCGTGCTGCTCCTGGAAAAGGAGCGCTTTCCGCGTTTCCACATCGGCGAGTCGCTGCTGCCCTGCTCGCTACCGCTGTTCGAGCAGCTGGGAGTCTTGCCCGCGCTTGAGCGTCACGGCTTCTTGGTCAAGTACGCCGCTGAGTTCGTGACCGCGGACGGCAGCTACAGCCGGCGCTACGCCTTTGCCGACGGGCTCATCCCCGGCGCGGCTTCGGCCTTCGAGGTCGATCGCTCGGAGCTCGACCACTTGCTGCTAATGCACGCGGCCGAGAGCGGCGTGGAGGTGCGCGAAGGCACGGCCGTGACTCGCTTCGAGATCGACCACGAAGGCGCCGCGGTAACGGCGCGTGACGACGCCGGCCAGGAGCTGCGCTTCGAGGCTCAACTGCTACTGGACGCGACGGGGCAGACCTCCTTCATGGCCGGCAAGCTCGGCCTGCGCGAGATGGATACGAGCTTGAAGAACTTCGCGGTGTTCTCACACTTCGAAGGCGCCGAACGGCACGAGGGCAAGCGCGAGGGCGACATCTCGGTAGTGCTGGTGCCGGGCGGTTGGTGGTGGGTCATCCCGCTCGCGGGCGGCCGCACCAGCGTCGGTCAGGTGGGGCCTTCGTCAATGTTGCGCGGGCGCAAGCCGGACGAGGCCTATTTTCACGAGCAAATCGCGCAAACGCCGTACCTGGCCAAGCGGCTGGCACAGGCGACGCGCGTGGGACCGGTGCGGACCATCTCGGACTACTCGTACGTGAGCAAGCGCTTGGCCGGCGATCGCTTCGTGCTAGTGGGCGACGCTGGCGCCTTCATCGATCCCGTATTCTCGACGGGCGTGTACCTGGGTATGCTGAGCGCCTTCAAGGCCGCTGAAGCCGTGGACGCCGCGCTCACGAGCGGGCGCTACTCGCGCCGCGAGTTCCTGGCCTACGAGGCGTGGGTGAAGCGGCAGGTGCAAACCTACCGCAAGTTCGTGAAGGGCTTCTACCGGCCGGAGTTCGTCGAGCTGCTCATGGCACCTAGCGACTTCTTGGATCTGCGCGCCGCCATCACGTCC
The DNA here is from genome assembly GCA_023411445.1 of Pseudomonadota bacterium. Taxonomy (GTDB): domain Bacteria; phylum Myxococcota_A; class Polyangia; order Polyangiales; family Polyangiaceae; genus PMG-095. The sequence continues at coordinate 1,614 of JAEYOT010000539.1, read as the reverse complement.
CTGCTAGCCGGCTACGGCGTGGATCATCCGGAGATCAACGCGCGCGTGCTGGTGTTCCGCGGTCTAGCCCGGTTGAACAAGCGCTTGGCGCTGGCCCCGCGCCTCAGCGGGCGCCGTGAAGTCACGGTTTAGGCTCGCCCTTCTCCACGCCGCGGGCAGGATCGGTGATCCATTCGCTCCAGGAGCCCGCGTACAGCTTGGGCAGGGGCAGGCCTGCGTGCGCGAAGGCCAAGATATCGTGGCAGGCCGTGACGCCGCTGCCGCAATACACGACCGCGTCTTCGGGTGCGGTGTCGCCGAGCGCAGCGGCTAGGCGCTGGCGCAGCTCCGCCGGCGGCAGAAACTTGCCAGCTCGCAAGTTCTCGCTGAACGGTAAGTTGACGGCTCCGGGGATGTGTCCAGCGACCGGATCAATCGGCTCCACGTCTCCGCGGTAACGCTCCGGCGCGCGCGCGTCGAACACCTTGCGAGCAGCGGACTCCGACAAGTCCCGCGCTTGCACGAGCCAATCGGTGTGCGAGCGGGGTGAGAAATTACCGACCGCGAGGATCGGTGCTTGCGCCGTGATGGGCTGGCCCGCTGCGGTCCAGGCGGCGTAGCCACCATCCAGCACGGCGACGGCGTCGTGACCGAGCCAACGCAGAAGCCACCACAGCCGCGCCGCGAACGCTCCGCTCGCGTCGTCGTAGCAGACGACTTGGCTGCCATCGCTGATGCCCCAAGAGCGCACGCGCGCGACGAACGCCTCGATGGGCGGTAGCGGGTGACGCCCCGTCTTGCCGGAGATGATGGGCCCGGAGAGATCTGTCAACAAGTCGGCGAAGCTGGCGCCCGGCAGGTGACCTTGGCGGTACAGCTCACGACCCGCCTCCGGATCCTGCAGCGAGGCCCGACAGTCGACCAAGCGGAGGTCAGGCTCGGCCCGCAGCTCCGCCAGCTCTGCTACCGAAATCACCGACGAGAATCGCGCCACAGTGGCGCTATCCAACACGGCTCCGCTTTGGCCGTCCAGCGCCTTGCTCAGCGCCCGGCGAAGGTCGCCTCCACCTCCTCCAAGATTTGCCGCGCCTTGGCCAAGCCGACCTCGGCGATTGCCGCGCGTAGCTGCGCCTCCGGGCTGCCCGGCTTGTACTCCGGCAGGGGTGTGCGGCGCGGGCGACCGTTGAGCTTGCCGTTGCTGCTACTGCGGATGTTGTAGACGAAGCCAGTCGTGAGCTTGAGGCCTTGCTTCTCCGCCAGAGCCACGACCTGCCCGGCCGGGATGCCCGGATCGAGCGAACGCACGAAGTCACTCTTGGCGCCGAACTTCGGCTTCGGCATCGAATCGTCGTCGATCATACTGGCCTCACTCAGGGGCACACGGCGGGCGCCACGGGCGGCGCTCCGATCGACACGTAGTTGAGGATCGTCGTCGCCTGGCTTTGCGACAAGTTCGGAGCGCCAGGAGGTGGCATCAAGTCCTGCTCGATCTTCTCTTGGATCGCGAGCGCGTAGTCGTAGACGTCCTCCCAATTCACGAGCGACATGGGTGCGTTGTTCTTCGGAACTGCGGCGTGGCACGTGGTGCAGCGCGCCGTGAGCGCCTGCTTCACGTCGCAGGGCAGGCTCGCAAAC
>JAEYOT010000533.1 GCA_023411445.1 Pseudomonadota bacterium | reverse complement strand
GCGCAGATCCGGCTCTGCGCGCAGCTCTAGCGAGAGCAGCTGCTGGATGCGCTGCGCGAAGCGCGCTCGCTCACGCGACCTACGAGCTTGCGTTACGGCCAGACGGTACAGCCACGTTTTGATCGCGGCGTCCCCGCGAAATTTGTCGAGCGAGCGAAAGGCTTGCAGGAACACCTCCTGCACGGCGTCGTCCAGCGCGTCCGGCGCTACACCCAGGCGGCGGAGAAACTGCGCGATGGTGCGCGCATAGCGCGCGTAGAGCGATGACCACGCCGCCTCGTCTCCCGCCACGCAGCGGGCGAGCAGGGCCTCCTTGGGTTGCTCGAGGCTTGCCAGCGCGCGCATGCGTCCAACCGATTAGAGTCCGCGAGGGCTCGCAACCTTCGCTGGCGTCTGCGAAATAGTCGTCATAGCTCGAAAGAAAGGCGCAGCTCGCCTTGTGCAAACCAGCTTTGCGGGATCAACACCACAGTAGTGTCGCCGCTCGAGCGGCGCAGGCTGAAGCGCTCGGCAGAGCCGCCTAGCTGCGCGCCAGCGGCGAAGCCGAGCGACGCGGTCCAGCTGGACCAGGGCGAGAAACCGAGGCGAGTTGCCCCACCTAGACCGCCGAGCCAGCGCGAGGCCGCTTGCTCGTTCGCGAGCGAAGGAGCCTCCGCTCGTTGCCAGCGCAGCTGGGCCCAAGGGCCAATGGCGGCGCGGAGCCACGCGCGCGCGAGCTCCACCGGAACGAACAACGAACCTTGCAGTGTTCGCTGCGCGACCTCCTCACTTCGCACTCGCTCGGTGTGCGTTCTCAAGAACGGGGTGAAGGCCAGCTCGAAGCCGAACGCCAGGCGTGCCGGCAGCCGTAGCGCAGCCGGGTAGACGCCGAGCGCGACGTTGGGTGCGAAGCCCAGCTCCGCGTCCAGCACGCCGCCCAGCGCGAGCCGATAAGAGCCTGCAGGTGGCGACTCGCGATCCGCGCGCGCAGCAGCGTTATGAGCAGGGCGCGACACCGTAGCTGGAACAGGTTCCAGCTCTGGCAGAGGCGGCGGGGGCTCGGGCGGCTCCACGGCGTCGAAGTAGCGCTCGAGCACGAGCGCGATGGCTTGCGCTGCGTCCTGACAGCCCGCAGCATCGAGCGGTAGCTCGCGGTGGAGCACGCGCTCTTGCCCCTCCATCACGATCAAGTCCAGCACTGGGCGGCCGTCGTCCGCGCGGATCAGCGCGTAGCGCGCCTCGAAGCTGCCGCGCACGTCGCCCACGCGCGAGCGCACGGCTGCGCGCGCTTCCTCCAGCGGCGGGCAGAGCGCATCCGGCGTGCTGGTCGTTAGCTCGAGCGCGAACCATCCTCCCGGCCAGAACATCTGCCCTCAGCGTAGGTCTCCCTGCTCCAAACGAACAGGGGTGGGAGAGCCGAGCAGCGTGCGCTATAGCCGGGGCGTACGCATGGGTCGCTCACGCGTCGTGGCACGGCTAGGGCTGGCTGGCTGTTTGGCACTGCTCGGCTGCAGCGGCGAGCAGGTGCTGGGCGACTATCCCGTGAGCACGTGCGATCTGTCCGTGCCCCCGGCGCGCGTGGACGGGACCAGCCTCAGCATCGCGTCTTTTTGGGGCGCCGATAGCCGCGAGGCGGACGCGCTGCAAACCTTGGTGGACGAGGCGCTCGCCCAACACTTTTACGTATCCACCCAGCAGATGCGGACGCGTGTGGAAGCGCAGCGCCGCATCGACGAAGCCTTCGAAGGACGGCAGTTGCCGGACGTGTTTCAAGTCAACGGCGGATCGGACGTGCTGCGCTGGGTGATGCGGGGGCCGCGCGAGCCGGACATATGCGCGCTCGATGCGCTGCGCGATGAGGGCGCATGGGACAGCGCCTACTTCGCGCCTGCGCTCGAGCCGCTCAGCTGCCGTGGCCAGCTCTACGCCTTGCCGGTGGGGATCCACCACCTCAACGTGCTGTTTTACAATCAGCAGCTGCTCGCCGAGCTAAAAGCGCTGGCTAGCGCGCGCGGGCTCACCCTCAAGTCGCCGGAAGAGCTCGACAGCGTGGCAGAGCTGGTGCAGCAGCTGAAGCTGGTGCGGTCGCTCGAGGTCCAGACGGCGAGCGGCTCGCCGCTGGTGCCGCTGGCGCTCGGCAGCCACGATGAGTGGCCTCTCACCATCATCGCGTTCGAAGACGTGCTGCTCGGTCTGGACGCGGAGGCGTACGAGTGGCTGTGGTACGGCGGCCTAGTCGACGGTGACTCGTCACGCGCCGCGCGCTTGCGCTCCTCCCTCGCGGACATGTTGGCGGTGCTGAGAGAGCTGCATGAGGTCGGCAATTTCGAGGCGCGCAGCAGCTGGCAGGCCGCGTTGCGCCAGGTCGGCGAAGGTGAGGCGTTGATGACGATCACGGGCGATTGGGGCTTCGCTCAGCTCTCGCCACCGGCGCTCGAGCGCGTGCGCCTAGCGACCTTCCCTGGTACCACGGACTTCTTCGTCTACACGCCAGACAGCTTCGCCGTGCCGCGCGCGCCCAGAAATGACGGCTTTCCAGCGCGCGCTTTCTTGCAAGACGTGGTGGCCGACCCTGAGGTGCTGATCGGTTTCTCGAACGTGAAGCACTCTATCCCACCGCGCCGCGACTTGAGCCGAGCGCAGCTGGATGCGCTGGGCACGGAGACGCTGCGCGACACGTACGAGCGCTTCGCGCGCTGCGCGCAGCAGGACGGGGAGGGCTGCCGCTTGCTGCTCGCGGTGTCCGGGCTCGGGCCGGCGCCAGGCATCGATCCCTGCTTCGACGAGATGGACGCCCTGCTCAACTACGCGGTGACGGGCGAGTCGCGCGAGCCGGAAGAGGAGCGCGCTTGCCAGCGCGAGCTCCCGCAAGACAGCGCCGAAGCCGAGCAGCAGCTGCTCGATCTTCTCGTCGAAGTGGCCAGTAGCCGCTACGCCGCGGATTGTCGCGAGTAACGGAGCGCGCAGCGCGCCTCACATGCGGAGCAAGAGCACGTCGCGCAGGCCTTTCCGCGCGTGCAGCGGCAGCGCGAGCGAAATCTCGGAGCCGTGCGTGGACAGCGCCGGGACACTACTGGCCAGCACTTCCAGCGCTAGCCGGCGGCCGGGCGCGTCGGCGGAGCTCTCGCC
>JAEYOT010000483.1 GCA_023411445.1 Pseudomonadota bacterium | reverse complement strand
CCGTGCCCTGCGCGATTTCTAGGCAGGCGGGGCAGCTCAGGCAGGGGGAGATGGTGGGCCCGTACGAAAGGCCATGCTTGGGGTCCTCGGCTGGGCCCATGCAGTTGAGCGCCTTGGCCAGGATGCGCGCGCTGGTGGTCTTGCCTACCCCGCGCACCCCGGTGAACAGGAACGCGTGCGCGACGCGGCCGCTGGCGATGGCGTTGGCCAGCGTCTTGGACACGTGGTCTTGCCCCACGAGGTCTTCGAAGCGCTGCGGGCGCCATTTGCGCGCCAGGACCAGGTAGCTCATCGGCGGGACGACGGGACTTAGCAGAATTGGCGCGGCGCAGGTAGCCGGCCGCCCGATCGCGCCGCGATCGGCTACTATGGGCCCGTGTACCGCTTCGGATTCTGGCTCTGCTCCGCGCTCGCCCTCGGCTCGTGCTCGGCGCGGCCTGAGCCGCCACCCAGAGCGCAGCCGGCGCCGGTCGCTGCGCCCAGCGCACCGCCCCCTCCCGCTGCCCGCGTCACCGCCTGCGCCGCTCAGCCCAGCACCGTGTACGGCGAGGAGCCGGTGGTGTTCGAGCTGGCGGGTGAGGGCAGCGGTGAGGTCGAAGTGTACGTGCTCGATCAGCGTAAGCGCACCGTGTACCGCGGGAAGAGCCCGGTGAGCGGGCGCGTGGTCGTGCCGGAGCTGGACAGCGGTGACTTCAGCCTGCATGTCGGCGCGCCGGCGCTCAGCTGTGAGGTCACCGTGAATCGAGAGCTCTCGCGCGCGACGTCGGCGGCGCGCTGATGGCCGACTACCTGTCCGGCCTCCTCACGGCGTGGGCAGCAGCTCAGCTGGGGCTGTCGGTGTTCTTCATGCTGGCCTACTTCTGGGGCCGGCGCGAGCTCGAGTACTTCATCTTCAGCTTGCTGTGCCTGTCGCTGTCGCTGTCGACCGCCGGCGTCGCCTCGGACTACGCGCAAACGGAGCTGCAGGCCCGCCTCTTGGCCGACCAAATCACGCACTCCGGCATGATCTTGGCCGCGGCGTTCAACCTGCATTTTTCGCTGTGCTTCGTGCGTTCATCGACGGCGCAGTCGCGCGCTGGCTGGCTGTACGTGGTAGCCGGCGCGTACCTGGTTGCGCTGTGGAGCGGCGCCTGGTGGCGCGGTGAGCCGCCTCAGCTGTTCGACGCCTACCTGTTCGGGCAGAAGGTCGTCCACATGACGAACGAGGCGACCTGGCTCGGCAAGAGCTTCTACGTCGTCGGATCGCTGGAGACCGCGGTCGCCGCGGCCGTGCTGGCGTCGGCCTACCGCGATGGGCAGCGCGAGGTCGGCTCAGCCATCATCGGCATCGTGTGCATCCTGCCGGCCGTGGGCAACGATGGCGCCCTAGCGCTCGGCGTGATCGACAACGCCGTGCCGCTCTTGCCTCACGCCTTCTTGCTCTATGCCTTTGGCGTGGCGGGCACCCTGCTCTTGCGCTACCGCGTCGGTAAGGACGAGCTGGAGCAAGCCGCCCGCAGCCTGCAAGAGAAGAGCGAAGAGCTGCGTCACTCCTACGCCGAGCTGCGCTTGGTCCAGAACGAGCTGGTCACCAAGAAGCAGATGGCCGCGGTGGGCGAGCTGGCGGCCGCTATCGCGCACGAGGTGAGAAACCCGCTCGCCGTGATCGTCAACGCAGTGGCCGGGCTACGCCGCAGCGCCGTCAGAGACGAAGATCGTACCATGCTGCTCGGCATCGTGGACGAGGAAGCGGCACGGCTGAACCGCTTGGTCACGGATTTGCTGCGTTTTGCTCGCCCGGTCAGCGTCAAGCGCTCGCCCGTTTCGCTGCTGGAGCTCGCCAACCGCTCGCGCTCGTCCGCCATGCTAGATGGTCACCAGATCCACGTGCAAATGGACGACGACCCGGCGCTGCAGACCGTGTGGGTCGATCCCAGCCTGTTTCGCCTGGTGTTCGACAACTTGGTGGAGAATGCCTGCCAGGCGATGAAGACGGGCGGCACGGTGCAGATCGTCGTGCAGCGTGGCCAGCTGCGCGGCGAGCCCGCGGTGCGGATCGAAATCTCGGACTCCGGGCAGGGCATGGAGCAAGGCGTGCGCGAGCGCGCGCTGCATCCGTTCTTCACGACGCGCCCGAGCGGTACGGGTCTGGGCCTGCCGATCGTGCATCGTATCGTGGAAGCCCACGGCGGCGAGATCCAGCTAGATAGCGCCGAGGGCCACGGCACCACCGTGACGCTCCTGCTACCGCTCGGACCGCCTGAGGACCTGCCGAGCCCGCCGCCACCGACCGTGGTCGTTCGAGAGGAGAAGTCTGCTTGAGCTCGCGTGACACCATCTTGGCGCTGGATCGCGCCCACGTTTGGCATCCGTACACGCAGATGCAGGACTGGCCCCAGAAGGAGCCGTTGGTCCTGTCCGGAGCGCGCGGCTCTCGGCTGTTCGACGTGGATGGGCGCTCCTACATCGACGCCAACGCGTCTTGGTACTGCTGCGCGCTGGGTCACCAGCACCCACGGCTGGTGCGCGCGCTCACGGCGCAAGCCCAGCAGATGTGCCACGTGGCTCTAGCCGGCATCGTGCACGAGCCGTCCGCCGCGCTGGCTGCCGAGCTGTGCGCGGTCGCTCCGCCTGGTTTGTCACGAGTCTTTTACAGCGACGACGGCTCGACCGCCGTGGAGGTGTCGCTGCGCCTGGCGCTGCAGTATTGGGCGCAAAATGGGCGACCGCGGCGCACCCGGTTCCTCGCGCTGGATGGCGCCTACCACGGCGACACCATGGCCGCGGCGGCCGTGTCCGGCATCGAGGTGTTTCGCCGTCCCTTCGGCGGAGTCTTGATCGACTGCCTGCGGGTGCCGCCCGGCGCGGCAGGCTACGCCCAGGCGTTCGAGGTGCTCGGCCGGCTGCTGCGGGAGAACGCGGACGAGCTGGCTGCCGTCATCGTCGAGCCCGTCGTGCAGGGCGCGGTGGGCATGCGCTTCTACGCGCCGGAGTTCTTGCGGGCGCTGCGCGAGGCGACGCGCGAGCACGACGTGCTGCTCATCTGCGACGAGGTGTTCAGCGGGTACGGTCGCAGCGGTCCGTTTTGGGCCAGCGACCACGCGGGCGTGGCGCCGGACATCCTGTGCACGGCCAAGGGCTTTACCGGCGGCATGCTGCCGATGGCGGCGACGCTGGTGAGCGAGCGCGTCTACGCTGGCTTCCTCGGTGAAGCCGAGCGCACGTTCTTCTACGGCCACACCTTCTGCGGAAACCCGCTCGGTGCAGCCGTGGCGCGGGAGGTGCTGCGCGTTTACGAGGAGGAGCGGGTGCTCGAGCTGGCGCAGGTCAAGGCGGCGCGCATCCAGCGCGCCTTCGAAAGCTTCGCGTCCCTGCCGGGCGTGGTGGAGACGCGCAGCTTGGGCATGATCGGCGCGCTGGAGCTCGCGGGCGGTCGCGGTTACCTCGAGCAGCGGGGCTGGCGTGTCTACGATGAGGCGCTCCGTCGCGGCGCCTACCTGCGCCCCCTCGGCAACACCGTCTACATCACGCCCTCGCTGAACATCCCCGATCAGGACCTGGACGAGCTGCTCGGCATCGTCGAAGAGTCCGTGCGGGCCACCTGAACGGCGCGGGCGGGGCTCTGCGCGCGGCGCGTGCTACTACTCGGGAGCCCCTCATGGCCCAGAGAAAGCGCTACCTGTTCGTGTGCGTGAATCGCCGCCCTGACGGCACGCCCAAGGGTTCCTGCGCGGCTCGCGGCGCCGTGGAGCTCCACGCGCAGCTGAAGGAGCTGCTCAAGCAGCGTGGCTTGGCGCAGACCGAGGTGCGCGCCTGCACCTCCAGCTGCCTGGACACCTGCTGGGTCGGCCCCTGCATCGCCGTGGAGCCGGACAACTACTTCTACGGACGCGTGACGCAGGCGGATCTACCGGAGATCGTGGACGCCCTGGAAGCGGGCACTCGCGTGGAGCGGCTGGTGCTCGCACCGAGCGACTTCATTGAGCCCAAAGAGCTGAAGAAGCAGCAGGGCTAAGGCTTCAGCCGGCCGGGGGCACGCAGCGTCCAGACCGCGATCACGGCTTCCACGATCTCGTGACGTGTCATCTTCGACTGGCCGGCGCGGCGATCTACGAAGACGATGGGCAGCTCCACCACGCGGAGCCCTGCCTGGAGCAGGCGGTACGTCGTCTCGATTTGAAAGGCGTAGCCGTTCGAGCGCAGCTCGCCGCTCAGCAGGCGCTCGACCGCGCGACGTGAGTAAGCCTTGTAGCCAGTCGTCAGATCCCTCACATTGGCCCTGAGGATCAGCCGGGCGTAGAGGGAGCCCCCCTTGGAGATGGCGTGCCGGAGCGCCCCCCAACCCTCGACCGCGCCGCCCGGGACGTTGCGTGACCCCACCACGAGGTCCGCTCCGGCGTCGAGCTCGCTCATGAAGCGAGGCAGGTACGCCGGATCGTGTGAGAAATCCGCATCCATCTCGATGAAGCGGTCGAAGCCGCGCGCCAGGCCCCAGCGAAAGCCCTCCACGTAAGCGCTGCCCAAGCCCAGCTTCTTGGGCCGGTGCAGCGCGTGCAGCTCGCTCGAGCTGGCAGCTAGCCGATCCACGAGCTGGCCGGTCCCGTCTGCGGAGGCGTCGTCGACCACGAGCACGTGGGCTAGGGGCAAAGCGTCGTGGATGCTCGCGACCAGAGCGGCGATGGTGTGCGCCTCGTTGAAGGTCGGGATCACGACGAGGGGGCGCGACACGGCGGGGACGCTAGCGCCGGCGCGCGTTCACGTCATCTTCAGTCCGCCAGCGGCGCGAACAGATCGTCCAGATCGCACTCGGACAGGGCGGTGGGCGCGTCCGCGAGCCCGAGCAGCGAGCTTGCCAGCTGGCTCTTGCGCTGCTGCAGCCGCAGCATGCGCTCCTCCACGCTGCCTGCCACGATCAGGTTGTAGACGAAGACGGGGCGCTTCTGCCCGATGCGGTAAGCGCGATCCGTAGCTTGGGCTTGCGACGCGCCGTTCCACCACGGGTCGTAGTGGATGACCGTGTCGGCGCTGGTCAGGTTCAGGCCGGTGCCGCCAGCCTTGAGGCTGATCAAGAAGACGTCCACCTCTCCACGCTCGAAGCGATCGCACTGCTTCTGGCGGTCCTGCGTGGCGCCCGTGAGGTCCACGAAGCCGATATTTCGCTCCTTCAGGCCCTCGGCCAGGAGGTTCAACATGCGCGTGAACTGGGAGAACACGAGCACGCGGCGGCCCTGGGCGAGCTGCTGCGTCAGCAGCTCGAAGAACAGCTCGTACTTGGCCGAGGTCTTCACCTTGCGGGCGGAAGGCACGGTTACCAGCCGGGGATCGCAGCACACCTGTCGCAGCTTCATCAGCGCGTCCAGGATGGCGATGGTGGAGGCGGTCACGCCCTTCTGGCGGATGGCGCGGCGCACGTCGCCGTGGGCGGCCACGCGGATGCTCTCGTACAGCTCGCGCTGATCGTCACCCAGCTCCACGGGCCGCACGATCTCGGTCTTGGGCGGCAGATCCTTGGCGACCGTCTCTTTCATGCGCCGCAGGATGAACGGCGAGACGGCGTCGCGCAGCGCCTCCAAGCGCTGCTGGTTGCCGGCGCGCTCGATCGGGATGCGGAAGTGGCTGCGGAAGCGCTCGGCGTCGCCCAGGAAGCCGGGCATCAAGAAGTCGAACAGGGCCCACAGCTCCTCCAGGTTGTTCTCCACCGGGGTGCCGCTCAAGCACATGCGGTGCTTGGCCTGGAGGCGCTTCACCGTGCGCGAGGCGAGGCTGCGCGGGTTCTTGATCGCTTGCGCCTCGTCCAGCACCACCAGGTGGAAGCTCTGGTTCTCGAACGACTCGATGTCGCGCACGAGCAGTGGGTAAGTAGTGAGCACCACGTCCGCCCCCGCCACCTCGCCGCGGCGCTGATCGCGCTTGGGGCCGTGCAGCACGCAGACCTTGAGCGACGGCGAGAACTTGGCGAGCTCGCGCTGCCAGTTGCCGATCAGGCTGGTCGGCATCACCACCAGGTTGGGACGATCTTGACGGCCGGATTCGCGCTCGCGCGTGAGGTGCGCGATGGTTTGCAGCGTCTTCCCCAGGCCCATGTCGTCCGCCAGGACACCGCCGGCCTCGTGCTCGATCAGCTGGCCGAGCCACTGCACGCCTTGCTCCTGATAGGGGCGCAGCGTGGCCTGTAGCCCGATCGGCAGCGGCTTGGGTCGCGGCGGCTGGTGCAGCTCGCGCGCCCGCTCGACCACGCTGGTGATACCGGACCAGAGCAGCCTCGCGGAGCTACCCAGGGCCTCATCCAGCTTGGCGACGCTGCTGCTGCGAGAGCGCGGGAAGCGCAGCGAGCCGTCGGTCAGCTTCTCCCCCCGGTACATCTCCAGCAGCACCTGCATCAGTGAGCGCAGCCGCTCGGGCGGGACGGGCAGGTACTTGTTGTGCCCGACCGGCACCACGCGGAAGCGCGCGGGTTGCTTGAGCAGCGCCTCGAGCGTCTCACCGTCCGAGCAGCCGTCGAGCAGCTCCAGCATGGCGGGGAGCATGTTGACGCGCTTGCCGTCGACTTGGATGCCGAGCTCGAGCGCGAACCAATCGGTGCGCTCTTCGTCGGGCTCCACGGACGCGTACCAGGGCGCGTCCGTCTCCACGACCTGGTACGGGTAGCTCGGATCGACCTCGATGTTCCAACCGAGCGCGCGCAGCTGGGGGAGGGCGTAGGCGGAGAACGAGCAATAGGAATGGACGTTGCCGTCCAGCTGAACGATGTAGTCCGCGTCCGTATCCAGGTCCGCCGCCACGTCCTCGAACTGTCCGAGCTCGATGGCGCCGAACCCCTCGAGTAGGCACTGCGCCCGCGCCTCGCCCGCTCGGTCCCGCCCGACCATGGCCATGCCCGCGGGCCGGGCCACGAAGAAGCGCTCGCGGCGATCGGCGGCCCGCACCCGTACGCCCTCGTAGTCGAAGCACAGGCTGATGACCGGGACGTCCTGCTCCGTACCTTCGTCGAAGGAGGGCTCCCCGGAGCTCACCCACATCCGTTCTGTGTACAGGCGCAGGCAGGGGGTGAACCGAGCAACCTCGGTCCGCCCTGCCTCTGAAACTGCAGCAGCTCCGTCCAATCTGCTGGCAGTTAGATCAAACCTCGATCGGTTTGTCGATCACCTATTTAAGTACCCCAAACGCTGCGATCACGCGGCGCGAGCCACCACGAGGGATTGGGGTGGGTCCATGGCGACTCGGCAGGATTTCCCGGGCGCCGGCCCCGCCTCGTGCTCTCGCAGGCGGGGCCCTACGCGCGAGCTGCGGGCCGCTCAGGTCCCCTGCGGGAACACCTTCACCAAGATCTCGGAGAGATCGCCGACCGTGTCCGCTTTCATGCCGGTCGCAGGGTGCGGCCAGCTGAAGCTGCGCGACACCACCTGATTGCACGAGAAAGACACGAGCACGTCGTTCGCGGGAGCACCGGGCGCGCCGGCGAAAGACAGGCCGAACTCAGCCAAAAAGATGTTTTGCGGGCAGCGCGCGAAGGTGTTGTCGAAGTTGTCGGGATCGCCGAGCAGCTTGCCCAGCTCCTCCTTCAGCTCGGAGTCCAGCACCTGCTGCTGCGACATGATGCGGTAGCTTTGGAAGCGCGGCGTGGTGTCCGCAGCGGGCGTCGCGGCTGCGGGCGTGCCGGGCAGCGACAGGCCGGGGATCTGCAGGCCCGGGGGAATGATGTTCTGCAGCGCCTGCACGCCCGCCGTGATCGAGTTCTGCAGCTCGGGGCTGAGGCCGGGGTTGATCGGCG
>JAEYOT010000463.1 GCA_023411445.1 Pseudomonadota bacterium | reverse complement strand
GCGCTCCACGTGGCCGAGCAGCGCGCCGGCAGGGAGCCATTCGTGCGCTGGGTGCTGGGCGAAAGCGGCGAGCGTGAGCGCGTGCTGGTGGGAGGCTGTAGCGAAGGCTTCGAGCGCCTGTGGCCGGCCTTGTCGCCGTACTTCCGCGTGCAGCAGGTAGGCCGCGCCGTCGCGCGCATCGCCGAGCTAGAGCCCCTGATCGCCGCCGCCGCGCTCCTCTTCCGCGATAAAGACGCCGCGCGCTGCGCCGATTCGGGATGCGTTCGCTGCCGAGACGCCGCGCTGGGCCCTCCCGTGCGCGAGGCCTGAGAAACGCGAGCTACCGGTGAATAAAAGGCAATGCCAGTCCGTCGCGGGCAGCGGTGCTGGTCGTCGTGGGCGGGGGTCGCATGAAAGCGATAGACGGGGCGCTCCGGGCTGACTATCCCTTGGGGCTCAATGATGGGAGTGCTGTGCTCCCTGTCGGAAAGCAAAGGGATTAGCATGTCTTGGAAGAAGCTGTTCTTGGTGCCGCTGCTCGCTCTCACGCCGGTGTTGGTTGGCTGCGGTAGCGCTGACTGTGAGGAGCTTTGCGAAAAGGCCAACGACAAGTGCGGCGAAGAAGAGAAGCAGAACTGCGACAAGAGCTGTGATCAGCTAGAGAACCTGGCGGAGAAGTCCGGCTGCGAAGACGAGTACGACGACCTGCTGTCGTGCATGGACGACGCGGACGACATCTGTGACGAGAACAAGTGCTCGTCGGAGACGACGAAGTACGGCACCTGCGTCGGCAAGTACTGCGTGGCGAATCCGACCAACGCAGCTTGCCAGTTTGAGTGAGCCTTACGGACGGGGTCCGCGCGACGCGGGCCCCGTCGCCATTACCGCTCCTGGATCACGCGGGCCAGCTTGCTCACCTCGCGCGTGATCTCCGGCTCTCCACGGTAGTAGACGACGCCGGCAGCTGGGATGGTGACGGACAGCTTCTCCACGTGGCCGAGGCGAGCCGAGGCGGCTTGATCGGCGTGCACGGTGGCGCTGCCGATCGCAAGCTCCGCGGCGTCCAGCGAGCTCGCCGTGCGGAGCTTGGCGTCCAACGTGGCGGAGCTGCCTGCGAGCGTGACCTTGGCGGCGCCAGTAGCTTGGACCGTCAAGCGCTCGGCGCTGATCTTGCCAGCCTGCACGCGCGCGGCGCCCTCCGCGGCGACCTGGCGTAGCGCGGGCGCGCACAGCCGCAGCCGCACCGGCACCTTGGCGCGCAGCTCGGCCGCGGTGGTGACGTGGAGCACGTCGCCCTCCAGCTTCGTGCTCACGGCGCCGAGCAGGTTGTCATCGGTCGTGATCTCGGCGGGGCAGGGCGCGCCGATCGTCACCTCCACGCTGGCGCTGCCGCCGACGCGCAGCTTCTCGAAGGCGGGTAGGTCGCGCGTTTCCGTCTTCTGCACGCCGCTACCGACGCTTGGATCTGCTTTCTTGCACGAGACGCAGGTGAGCAGGCCGCACAGCGCCACCACGAGACCGAGCCGTTTCCGCATCGCTTCTGAGCTTACTCGCCTTTGAAGCGCGGCGCGCGTCGCTCCAGAAACGCGCGCACTCCTTCGCGACCGTCCGCGCTGGCCAGCAGCGCGAGCTGGCCATCGGCTTCACGCGCGAGCGCCGCGCGGAGCTCAGTGGCGTCGCCGTGCACGGCTTGCTTGATGCGCGAAAGAGCCAGCGGCGGACCGTGCGACAGTGTCGTAGCCAGCGTGAGCGCGGCTGCTTCGGCGTCGACGTCGGCGGTCAAGCTGGAGGCGAGCCCGAGCGACACCGCCTGCGCGGCGTCGATGCGGGTACCGAGCATCAACATCTCCGTGGCGCGCGCGACGCCCAGCAGCTTGGTCAGAAAGTACGTGCCGCCGCCGTCCGGCATCAGGCCCACCGCCACGAACTTCTCCTGCAGGTAGGCGGACTCGGCGAACACGCGGAAGTCGCAGGCCAGCGCCAAGTCCGCGCCGAAGCCGACGGCAGGGCCGGTCACGGCGGCCACCACCGGCTTCTCCAGCTCCACCACCGCCAGCGTGAGCGCCTGAAAGCGCGCCAAAGTCGGCTTCACCTCGCCGCCGGCCTCGACCTCGCGCGCGAGCCAGCGCAGGTCCGCTCCGGAGCAGAAGGCGCCCGGTACGCCCGACAGCACCACCGCCCGCACCGGGGCGGAGCTCTGGGCGTCCGCCAGCGCCGACAGCAGGCCCTCCACGACCTCGAGCGTGAGCGCGTTTTTGGCGGCGGGTCGCTGGAGCCGGATCAGGCGTACCGAGCCCCGATCTTCGACCACCAGCTCGGGGGCGGAAGTATCCGTCATGGGCTCAGCATGCCCGACCCTCACCGGGCGTGCTAGAGCGCCGCGCATGGCCGAGACCTTCGACCTCCCCCAGCCGCCAGCCCTGGCCGAGCAGCGCGGCCAGACGTACCCCAGCCTGGTCGCGATCATGCAGCGGCTGCTGGCGCCGGACGGCTGCCCCTGGGACCGCGAGCAGAGCTTCGAGTCCCTGCGCAAGTACGTGCTCGAGGAGGCGTGTGAGGTCATCGACGCCATCGACTCGGGCAGCCGCGACGCGCTCAAAGACGAGCTGGGTGACCTGCTCTTGCAAGTCGTGTTCTTGGGGGAGCTGGCGCGGCGTGACGGCGCGTTCGGCCCCGACGACGTGGTGCGCGCGATCACCGAGAAGCTGGTGCGCCGGCACCCCCACGTGTTCGGCGAGGTGGAGGTCGCGGGCAGCGCGGAGGTGCTGAGCAACTGGGACAAGATCAAGCTGCAAGAATACGGCGACCGCGGCGTGCTGGCCGGCTTGCCCGAGTCGTACCCGGCGCTCGCACGCGCGCAGCGCATGAGCGAGAAGGTGAGCCGGGTCGGCTTCGATTGGCCGGACGCGCGCGGCTCGCGCGACAAAGTGAGCGAAGAGCTGGGCGAGCTGGACGAAGCCGTCGCTGGTGGCGACCCGGAGCGCATCGAGAGCGAGCTGGGCGACGTGCTGTTCGCGCTGGTCAATTTCGCGCGGCACCAGGGTATCAACGCCGAGCAGGCGCTGCGCAAGACCGCCGATCGTTTCGCCCGCCGCTTCGGCCACGTGGAGGCTCAGGTCAAGGCGCAGCACGGCGGCTTCCCGCAGGACGAGCACGGCAAGCCCACGCGCGGCCTGCCGCTGGAGCTGCTCGACGGCTACTGGAACGAAGCGAAAGGGCGAGGGCTATGACGCACGCGATCGATCCGGTCGGGCGCCTGCCCGAAGAGTGGCGTGAGGCCATGGCCGCGCTGGGCGAAAAGCCGTTCCGCGCCGAGCAAGTCTTTCGTTGGATCCACGAGCGCGGCGTGCTGGATCCGGACAAAATGAGCGATCTGGGCAAGCCCCTGCGCGAGCGGCTCAAAGCCGACGGCTTCGCGCCACCCGCCCGGGTGGTGGACAAGCACAGCGCGGCGGATGGCACGCGCAAGCTGGTGCTGGAGCTGGCCAACGGCGCGCGCGTGGAGTGCGTCATCATCCCGATGACGGATCTGGCGGACGCGGACGCCGCCGCCGCGCCTGAGGACGACGAAGACGACACCACAGCGCCGGAGAAGACGCGCATCACGCTGTGCGTCTCCACGCAGTACGGCTGCGCCATGGGCTGCGTGTTTTGCGCCTCCGGTCAGGCGGGCCTGCAGCGCGGGCTCACGGCTTCGGAGATCGTGAGCCAAGTGCTCATCTCCAAGCAGCACCTGGAGCCAAACGAGGAGCTGAAGAACCTGGTGTTCATGGGCATGGGCGAGCCCCTGCACCACTACGACGAGACCGCGCGCGCCATCCGCTTGCTCACGCACCCGGCGGCGCGCGGCATGAGCCCGCGCCGCATCACGGTCAGCACCGTCGGCCTGGTGCCCGGTATCGCGCGCTTGGGCGCGGATTTCGGCGGCAAAGTGGGCCTGGCGGTGTCGCTGCACGCGCCCAACGACGTCATTCGCGATCGCATCATGCCCATGAATCGCAAGTACCCGATCGTGGAGCTGATGCGGGCGCTGCGCGAGTACCCGCTGCCGCAGCGGCGCCGCATCACCATCGAGTACACCTTGATGGCGGGCGTGAACGACAGCGAGGCAGAGGCGCGCGAGCTTGTCAGCTTGCTGCGCGGGCTGCGCGTCAAGGTCAACTTGATCCCGATGAACCCGATCAGCGCCTCGGAGCTGAAGGCGCCCAGCGGCGCGCGCGTGGCCGCCTTTCAGCGAGTGCTGAACGAGGCCGGCGTTTCGTGCTTCGTGCGCACTCGCCGCGGTGATGAAGTGTCGGCCGCGTGCGGTCAGCTCGCCATCGCTGACGATCTGGTGCGTAAAAAGCGCGAGCGCGACGCGCTGCGCGAGCGTGAGTCCTAGCCTTCGCCGTCTCCTGTGAGAGGGAGGGCTGCCACTGTCGCAGCGCTCTTTGCAGCGGGCTTTCGTGGCGGCGCCGGGTGCCTCCAGCGCGTCCGGGGAGATCCGCAAGGATGCGGAGCTGCGATGCGCGGCGAAGAAGCGCTTGCTTGAGGCGTGTCTCGTTGAGCGGGAAAGCGGGAGCGGGGAGCGGGGAGGACGCAGGACCGGGAGCGGGGAGCGG
>JAEYOT010000461.1 GCA_023411445.1 Pseudomonadota bacterium | reverse complement strand
GCTCGTGATCCCGCTCGGCATCCTGGGCGCCGTGTTGGCGGTGCTGGGCCGTGGCCTGCAAAACGACGTCTTCTTCCAAGTCGGCCTGCTCACCACGATGGGCCTCTCCGCCAAGAACGCCATCTTGATCGTGGAGTTCGCGGAGCAAGCCGAGCGCCAAGGCAAGAGCGCTATCGCGGCTGCGCTCGAGGCATCACGGCTGCGGCTCCGTCCGATCCTGATGACCTCCTTCGCCTTCATGTTCGGCGTCATCCCGCTCGCCATCTCCACCGGCGCCGGCGCGAAGAGCCGCGTCGCCATCGGCACGACCGTGCTAGGCGGCATGATCGCCGCGACAGTGCTCGCCATCTACTTCGTGCCCCTCTTCTTCGTTCTCCTGCGCAGCATCTTCCACGGCCGGCAGCGTCAACCGGAGCAGCAAGCCGAGCCAGAGATCGTCTGATGACTTCTTCGCGCCGCCTGCGGAGCAGACCTGCTGCCTTGGCGAGCTCCGCCGCTGCGAGCTAGAATGGGCCGCATGGCTGACGCCGCGCACCGCCTCGGAACGCTCTGGGAGCAGTTGTGCGCGCTTCCCCGCAATCGTATTGGTGAGATTGTGAATGGCGAGCTCTACAGTTCGCGTCGTCCCGCCGGCGCGCATGCGCGCGTCGCCAGCGGCTTAGGCGTCGAGCTGGGAGGGCCCTTCGATCGAGGCCGTGGCGGCCCGGGTGGTTGGATCATCCTCGATGAGCCCGAGTTGCACCTAGGGGATGCCGTCTTGGTTCCGGACCTCGCGGGTTGGCGGCGCGAGCGCATGCCGTTCGTGGATGAGGGGGCGGCCGCATTCGAGCTGAGCCCGGACTGGGTGTGCGAAGTCCTTTCACCGGCCACAGGAACTCTTGATCGCGTCCGAAAGATGCCGGTGTACGCGCGCGAGCAGGTACAGTTCCTGTGGCTCGTAGAGCCGCTACAGCGAACGCTGGAGGTGTTTCAGCTCCAAGCGGAGACCTGGGTGGCCGTGGGCAGCTACGAAGGCGACGCTCGGGTGCGAGCCGTGCCGTTCGACGCGATCGAGCTCGAGCTTGGCAACCTCTGGGCAGACATTCGCCGCCGGTGACTGCGTCGCTCTCCTTCGCGACGCGCCCATCCGTCACAACTTCTTGGCTGGCGGCTCGTGCCCTCCTGGATCCCGAATCACGGGCGGTGGCTCGCCGGGGGTGGGGCCTTCGCGCGGAGGATCGCCCACGGGGGGACCCGGCTCCGGGCCGCGCTGAGCGGGCGGAGGGGGCTCACCTACGGGCGGTGGTTGGGGCTGGGGATCGCGCGCAGGGGGCTTGCGCGCTGGATCTCCGTCTCCTGCGGGCGCTTGCTTCGGCTCGGCCATCGTCGATCGGGTAGCAAGTCCTATGCCCTCGGCGCCCTTGGCGTGGGCCTCAGACGAGCAGCTCGGTGAGGGGGCCCTTGGCGCTGCCGTCGCCGAAGGTGTCGTCGGGGATACCGAAGGCGTTGAGGATCGAGACGAAGAGGCGGATACCGTGCGGTCCGCCGCCGGGGCCGACGAGGGGGCGGGGCGTCTTCAGCTGCGTGTACTGGTAGTGCGTGCCGTCCACTTTGAGCTTGCCGCCCGCGCTGCCGGCGAGCAGCACCGGCATGTCGTACTTGAGGTGCACGTTGCCGTCGGAGATCTCGCTGTTGAAGTAGGCGAGGGTGTTGTCGAGGAGGGTGCGACCGTCGGCCTCGGTGCTCTTGTCGATGCGCTTCAGAAACGTGGCCACTTGGTCCATCTCCCAGCGACCGATTTCGCGCAGCTTTTTCTGGAGGGCGGTGCTGCCCGCGTGGTGCGACGTGTGATGGTGCGGGGTGGATTCGCCGTTGAACAGAAATGCGAAGTCTTGCATGCTGTTGCCGCGCCCGAACATGAAGCTGATGACGCGCGTGGCATCGCACTCGAACGCCAGCGCGGCGAGCTGTAGCGCGAGCGGGACGCGCTGCTCGTAAGGTGAAGTGGGCGTGGCGGTTGGCTTGTCTGGCTTCTGGCAAGCGAGCTCCCGGCCCTCGTTTTGGAGCTGCGTTTCGAGGCTGCGCACGGAGGTCATGTACTCGTCGAGCTTGAGGCGGTCGCTGGCGGAGAGTTGCGTCTTCAACGTCTGCGCCTCGTCCAGCACGTGGTCCAAGACGCTGGTGCGCACAGCGCGACGCCGCTCCGCGTCGGCCGCGCTTGCGTCCGTATCGACGCCCTTGAACAGGTTGTCGAAATTCAGCTGCGGGTCGTCGACGAACGGCAGCGGCTTGTTCGCGTCCCACGAGATGGTTTCGATGAACGACAGGTTCGGCGTCTTGTCGCTGCCATCCCCGCGGCATTTCATGCCCAGCTGCAGCGAGGGCAAGCGCCGCTGGCAGGCGGCGGTGGCTTTGGCGATCTTCTGATCCAGGCTGATCCGGTTGGGGTTCTTGTCGTTCTTGTGGACCGGCATCATCGTCAAGAACGCGCCCGTCCCTGAGCCATGGCCGCCCGGCGGCTCTCCCGGCACTGCCGTCTTGTGGTAGTCGATGCCGGTCACGACCGCGATCTTGTTCCGAATCGGCTCGAGTGACTCCAAGATGTAGGGCATCGCCCAGTCTTTGCCGGCCGCGCTGGGTGTGAAGTCGGGCATGTGCATCCCGTTCGGCACGAAGAAGGCGATGAAGCGTTGTACGCCAGCGCAGCTCTCCGCCGCGAGCGCGTCGCGCTCCACGACAGACGCCAAGTACGGCAGGCCGATGACCGCCGCCGCGCTACCCAAGAACCTACGTCGAGAGAGTCGAGGATCCATGCCTGCTTCCTTCATCCGCCTTGGCGGCTTCGAAAGGCGTCACTCAGCACCACCGCCTCGAGCACGTCGCGCATTCCCGGGTGACCGGTCGTGCTGGCGCTCTGAGCTAGCGCTTCGGCGTAGCCCTTCGACGCTGAGTCGTGGAAAGAGCGCCCGACGGCATACGTGAGGAGCTGCTGGGCGAAACAATTCTGCAGCCTGGTGTCCGCCTTGAGCAGCTCGGAAAGCTCGCGCAGCCCGGTGAACGGCGTGCCATTGAGCACGCCCGATGCGTCGACGGGCTGCCCGTTGTCGAGCGTGCGGTAGGCGCCGATCGCGTCGAAGTGCTCTAGACCCAGGCCGATCGGATCCATGAGCGTGTGGCAGCCGGCGCACTGAGGCTCCTTGCGGTGCTGCTCCAGCTGCTGCCGCGTGGTTTGCCCGGGTGGCGGCTCGGGTAAGGGCTCGATGCTCAGATCGGCGGGCACCGGTGGCGGCGCCGCGCAGAGCAGCTGCTCCAGCACCCAAGCGCCGCGCTTGGTCGGCGACGTGAAGGCGGGGTGCGAGTTTGCCATCAGAAAGCTGGTGTGGCCGAGGAGGCCGACGCGCTCCGTCCCACTCAAGTCCACCCGGGCGAAGTCCGTGCCGCTCACTGCTACTTGGTAGTGCTGCGCGAGCCTGGGATTGGCGAACGTGAAAGTGGACGTGAACAGAGCGTCGACTGGAGCGTTCTCTTCGACCAGCGCGCGCAGGAACAGCTCGGTTTCCCGCACGGCGGCGTCACGCAGGGAGACGTCGTAGTTGGGGAACGTCTGGGCGCTGGGCTCCACGAGCTCGAGGCGCCGCAGCGTGAGCCATTGCCCCACGAAATCCTGACCGAACGCCTCTGCCTTGGGGTCGGCCAGCAGGCGCTGCACCTCCGCGATGAGCCGCTTCGGATCGCCTGTGAGCGTGCCGGACTCCGCAGCCGCAAAGAGCTCAGCGTCCGGCATGGTGGACCACAGTAAGTACGAGAGCCGAGTGGCGAGCTCGTGATCGTCGAGCGGCTTGACTACACCTCGGCCTAGCTCCCCCTTCTCGACCATGAACAAGAAGTGAGGCGAGACCAAGATCGAGGTGAGGGCAGCCTTGACCGCGCCTTCGTAGCTCGCGCCCGTCGCTCGGACCTGCTCCACGAGCTGCAGCAGGCGCTCGAGCTCCGCCTGCTCGACCGGACGACGAAAAGCGCGCCGCGCGAGCTGTGCGAAGATCTGCTGCGTGCAGACGGCCTCCGAGCCAGTCGTGAGCTCACAGAGCAAGATCTGGCCGCGCCGCGCGTCCGTTGCGGGTAGCGCGTAGAGCTCATTGATCAGCTGATTCGCCGCGGCTTCGAACGTGCGGATGTGGGCGACGCCGATCGTGAGCGCTTCGCCGTTGGTGTCGAAGCCATCGGCGGCCGCCTCTTCGGGCAGCTGGTCCGCGGGGCGCAGCGAGGTGCCCAGCAAGTCCCGCACGGTGTTGTTGTACTCAGCCCGGTTCAGACGACGCAGCACGCGCGTCGGGACGTGGAGCTCGGTCGGCGCGCTCCCGCCAGCGCCCGCGCCAGGGCCAGCACCGGCAGTCGCGCTGGCTCCGGCCGTGCCGGTCCCGCCTCCTGCCGAGCCGTTTGGCGCATCGCTCGCCAGGTCACCGTCGATCGTCGCCGTGCAGGCCACAGAGAGCGCAGCGAGCGCGGCTGCTGTCGAGAATGTCCCTCTCATCGATCGCCTCCACGGCGCCGAGCTCGGCGCTGATGGCGCCGCCACGCGACGCTTGCCAGCAAGACCACCGCGCCGAAGGGCGCCGAGCGATGGGGGAGCCGCGCGCTGCTCGCGAGTGAGCAGCCGCCCGCGGCATCGCTCTCGGACGCTCCTGGGCTCGGCGCGCTCAGCAC
>JAEYOT010000454.1 GCA_023411445.1 Pseudomonadota bacterium | reverse complement strand
ATGCCGCCCACCGACGAACTCGCGCCACCGGTACCGCTGCTGGTGCTGCCCCCGCCGCTCGGCGTGCCGGCAGTGCCGGGCTCACTGCCGCCGGATGGGCCGCGCTCGCCGGTTTCCGTGTCCGTGGTGCCGCAGGCGAAGCCGCCAGCGGCGAGAGCCGAGAGGAGCCAGAGCGAGCGAGCGAAGCGCTGAGCGGACGTCATCGTTAGCTAGTTGCTGGAACTGGTTCCCGCACGCCAACATTCTGCAGCGGTCGCGACGAATTTGGCGTCGCTGAAATGTTCGACGAGCGCGTTCAGTTCCAGTCGTCGATCTTGAGGTCGTGCGGGGCGGGACGGCCTTCGCCGGTCTCGACCAGCTGCTTGAGACTGAGCAAGAACGTCGCCCATTTCATGCTGCAGTGGGCCATGAATTCCGATGCTTCTCGCCAGTTGCGGTGGCCGAAGATCAGGATGGTGCGCTCGCCTCGCTGCTCCAGCGTGAACGTCGCTTCGGTGCCGAGCCACTCTTCGGGGCCGGCCGTGAAGCGCCACGTCACTCGCTGACTCGGCTCGAGCTGGATCGGCTCGAAGCTCATCTGGCCGATCTCCTCGCCCGCCGGCGTGCGGAACAGCACTGTCACCGCCCCTCCCAGGCTCGCCTCGCCGCTCGTCTCCCGCGTCCACCAGCCGGCGACGCCCGCCGTGCTGGCGAGCGCTGCGTAGACCTGGCTCGCGGGAGCCTTGATTCCAACCTTGTGCATGATGTCTGCCATGTGCCTCCGTGCTCGCTTGAGCACGATGCATGTAGCGCGGCGCACGCCGCACACGGAGTAACAAGGGTGGCGCGTAGGGCGCGGCCGTGTGCGCGCCCGCCCACCTGGTGCGTTCACCTCGGCAGGCGGACCCTTATCGACAACGAGCTGCTGGCCGTTCTGCTGGGCGGTGCTCGAGAGAGACCCTTTCCCGTCGGACCACGACGAGCTCCGCCAACACACAGCGCGAAGCGGCGATGGGGGAGCCATCTTGCTGGTAGACGACGAAGCGCCGCTGCGGCGCGGGCTTCGGCGCACGCTGGAGCATGAAGGCCACCACGTATCGGAGGCGGCGTCGGCGTCAGAGGCACGTCGCTCGCTCGACGCGGGCGGCGTCGACGTGGTCGTGATCGACCTGGGTTTGCCGGACGAGCACGGCCTCAACCTGCTCCAGCACGCCAGCATTCGTGAGGGCCACGTGGCTGCGGTAGTGCTCACGGCGAGCCGCGAGCGGGCCAACATGAAGCTGGCGTTGGCGGGCGGCGCGACGAGCTACTTGGTCAAGTCCTCCGATACGCTGGCGGTCGAAGCTCAGATCGAGGCCGCGCTGCGCCGGCTACGCGCCGAGCGCGCGGCAGCCGCCGAGAGCGACCACGCGCAGCGCTCCCTGGCGCTGGTGTCTTCGCGCTGGCAAGCCTTGCCCAGAGACATCGCGCACGGCCTATCGCACGCCTGGGACCTGCGTCACGTCGAAACTGGCGCCCACGTGCGGCGCATCGGCCTGTTTGCGGAGGTGCTCGCCACCGCGCTCGGCATGCCGGCCGCCGAGGCGTCCGAGCTCGGTGAAGTTGCCATCTTGCACGATCTCGGAAAGCTCGCGATTCCCGACGCCATCCTGACCAAGCCCGGACGGCTCACGCCGGGCGAGCTCGTGATCATGAGGAAGCACGCGCGCGAGGGCGCGCGCATGCTGGCCGGCATCGGCCACCCGTTCTTCGAGCGCGCAGCGAGCGTCGCGCTCGGGCATCACGAGCGGTGGGACGGCAGCGGCTACCCCGACGGCTTGATCGGCACGGCGTGCCCGCTCGACGCGCGGATCGTCGGCGTCGCCGACGTGTACGACGCCTTGGCGACGGCTCGTTGTTACAAACCCGCGTGGGAAGACGCGCGCATCGAAGCGTACTTTCGCGAAGCCGCCGGCAAGCAGTTCGAAGCCAGGCTAGCGCACGCCTTGCTGGAGCTGCTCCCGACGCTGAAGGAGCTGGGCCAGTCCTTCCCGGACTCGCCCGATGCCTCAGCCGTGTTCCCGTCCGCCGCGCCTCACTCGCCGACGAGCTTGGCCGAGTCCAGCAAGACGGGGTAGAGGGTGCCGATCCCTACGTCCACGTCCAGCTGCACCACGCCCTCGAACGTCACCACGTCGCCCGGGGTGGCCGTCGCCGTGGACCTGACCAAAAGCTCCTTCTCGCGCGCGTCCACGCTGCTGCCGTCGCGCAAACGGTAGTAGACGACGCCCTGCACGGGAGTCGCTTTGGCGATGCGGCCGCGAACCCGCGCCGTCGCGCCTCGCAGCGCCTCTTTCTGCTGGTACAGCGCCGCGATGGTGCGTCCTAGTGCGCCGCTGGCGATCGGAACGGGCGGCTCGTCCGTCGGCGCCGCTGTCGTCGGAGGCACGCCGTGCGGCGCGGCAGCGCCCGCCATGGCGCCGACCGGTGGATGACCCGGGGGCAGGTCTCCTCCATGGGCGCTTCCGGCCTGGGGCGACCCCAAGTTGCCGAAATAGATCACTTCGAAGATGCGCTTCAGTGAAGCGCTCTCGAAGTTCTCCATCTTGGCGGCGTCCACGATCGATACCTGCGAGCCGACGGTGACGCTGGCCTTGGCCACAGCAGCCCAGATTTCACGTCCGTCCGTGGTGGCGAGCCGCAAGTACGTGTACTGCGGGACCTCGATGGTCTCGCGCACGATGCCTTCGAGCGCCCCCGCAGAGCCGGTGTCTGGGTGGTGCGGCGGAGCGGCCTCCGGCCCCTGAACAGGCGGCGCCGCGTCCGGCGCGGGCGTGGCAGCGCTGGGCGTCTGGCTCGAGGCGATGCCGATGGCGGCTGCGATCGTCACCGCCAAGCCGAGCAATACGGCGCCCTTCACGCGCGCACCTCACGCTCGAGCACCAGGATGGCTTCCAGCACCGCGTCGTCTGGCACCATCCGTAGCTCGAAGCCCAGCTTCTTACACAGCTTTTGCATGTCCAAGTTGTCTCGTAGGATGCTGGCCGTGATGGCCTCGAGCCCTTCGCTCCGGCCGATCGTGATCAAGCGCCGCAATAGCTCCGTTCCGAGCCCGCGGTGTTGCCACTCGTCGATCACGAGCAGGCCGAACTCGGCGCGCCGCTGGCCCGGAATCCGGCTCAGCCGGCCAATCGCGAGCAGCTCCGAGCCTGCGGGGCCTCGGTGCTCCACCAGCAGCGCCAGCTCCCGATCGTAGTCGTTGAAGCACACTCGCACCATGCGCTCGTGCGCGGTGCGCTGGTCCAGCTGCAGCGACTGGAAGTACCTGGAGCGCACGCTGCGTTCGCTGAGCTTGCCGTGGAACGCGACGACCAGCGGCTCGTCCTCCGGTCGAATCGGTCGAATCGTCACCTCCGTGCCGTCCGACAGGCGGTGGTCGCCCACGTACTGGCTGGGGTAGGGCCGAATGGCCGGCTTGGGCAAGGCTCCTACGGCCGTATCCGGATCGTGCAGCAGCACGCGCGCGTCCAGCGCGAGCAGCCCGTCCTCCGACGCGAGCAGCGGGTTGATATCCAGCTCCCGGATCCACGGCTGCTCCACCACCAGCTGACTGAAACGGACCAGGAGCCTCGCGAGCGCTGGCATGTCGATCGGCTTACGCCCACGCACGCCCTTCAGCGCCGTGTAGATGCGCGTCTGCTCGATCAGTCGGCGAGCGAGCGTCTCGTTGAGTGGTGGTAGGGCCAGCGCGCGATCTTTGAAGACCTCGACCAGTTGGCCGCCGCTGCCGAACAGGAGCACGGGCCCAAAC
>JAEYOT010000451.1 GCA_023411445.1 Pseudomonadota bacterium | reverse complement strand
CGGCATAGCCACCGAACGCGACGCCCGCGAGCAGGAGCGCGCCGAGGCCGATGAACAACGGCAAGCGCGACGCTTGGCTCGGCTTCTTCGCGGGAGCAGGCTGGGCTTGCGACGGCGGCGGCGACGGCGACGGCGGCTGGGGCTGCGCCGGCTGCGGCTGCGCCAGGAAACCGAGCGACTCTTCGGCGACGGTGGCGGACAGATCGTTGGGACGAGGCGCCGGCGCTGCGCTCGGCGGCAAACCGAGAGTGGCAGGCGAAGGCTCCGGTTGAAACACCAGCGGCTGCGCGATGGCCGCAGCGATGCCCGGAATGGAACGCGGGCCTCCTCCGCCACGCGCCGCCACGCTCTCTGCGATCGTGGCAAGCTCGCGCGCCATCTCGCTCGCGCTGCGGAAGCGCTCTTGCGGTGCGAGCGCCAGCGCTCGCGCAAACCAGGGATCGAAGGCCGGATCCAACGCCACCCCGATCTCCTTGGCGCGTTCACTGATCGGGTGGGTGGGCTGATTCAGCTCGGCCCAGTGCTGGTTGGCGTCGAAGGTGGGCGAGCGTAGCGAGCGGAACGGCGTGCCGCGCGTCAGCGCGAAGAAGGCGATCACGCCGAGCGCGAAGAGATCGGCGCCCGGTGAGCCTGGCGAGGCTGCGTCCACGGCGTCGGGTGGTGTGTAGCCCGGAGGCCCGCCCCAGCCCATGGCCTCGGGCGCGCCGCGCCGCACCGCGCTCACGCCGAAGTCCGTCAAGCGGACCCACTCCGCATTGTCCGGCGAGATGAACACGTTCTGCGGCTTTAGGTCGCGGTGCAGCAGGCGCGCTGCGTGCGCGGCGTCCAGCGCACGTGCCAGCACGGACAGCGCGCGGCTCAGGTCCACCGCGCCGAGCGGACCGCTGGCGAGCACCCGCCGATCCAGCGAGGACCAGGAGATGCGCTCGGCGGTGCTGAACGCCAAGCCCGTGTTCGCGTCGATCCCGAAGTCGTAGGCGCGCGCGATACCTTCCACGCCCAGGCCCGACGCTTGCCTGGCCTGCGCCTGGTACTCGGACAGCGCGGCCACGCGGCTCATCACGCTGGCGTCGAAGATCTTGAGCGCGACCTGGGCTGGTCCGCGCACGTCTTGCGCGGCGTACACGATGCTCAGGTCGCTCTCACCGATCACTTCGGCGAGCCGGTATCGCCCCGACAGCATGGTGCCCGGAGCGAGGATGCGCGGGGCCATCAGTTACCCCGCAGCGTCTGCACCGACTGCATGATCTTGGGTGCTTCGCTCTCCGCAGCCGACTCCACCACGAAGCCGATGCCGATCAGCGTGTGCTCCGGATCCGGCTTGCCCACGAGCACCAGCAGCGTGCCGTTGCCCTTGTCGCCGAGCGCGAGCGTCGAGCCTTGCTGCGCCTTGTCGACTTCCCACAAATCGACGGTGCCGCTACCGGCTGGCAACGACTGCTGCGGCTTCTTCAAGCGGCGCTTCAGTTTGTCCACCTTCAGGCCGGTGACTCCACGTTGGCTCACCAGGGCTTCGATGGCCGGCGCCATGTCCGATGGATCCGGGCTGGGTTGCAGCACCATCATGGCCGTGCCTTCCGCGTTGACGGTCACGCTGCCCTCCGGTGACTTCGCGTAGTGCCAGCCTGCGGGCGGCGTGAACCAGCTACCGCCGTCCCCGACGAGCAGCTTCGTCTCCGCGTTCGCTACGCACTGCTCGGATAGGTCCTCGCACTTGGGCGGGGGCGGCGGCGGGGGCGCGGCCGTCACCACTGGCGGAGGCGGCGGAGGTGGCGGTGGGGCCGCGGTCGGCTCCACGGCGCCGGTCCAGGCGGCGGGCGGCTTGGGATAGTTACAAGCGGCGAGGAGCAGGACGCACGCGGTCAAACCGAGCGAAGTGAAGCGGGGAAACACGGCTCAAGACAAAAGCATAGCTATTCAGGAACCGCAAAACCGCCGCGACCTCGTGCGCAAACGCTCGGGCTCAGAGCGTTGGCGCGGGTGTGGGTGCGGGTGTGGGCTTGGGACCTGGCACGCTGGCTGAGGCGCGGCTCGTCACGTCCACTGCGGTCGGCTTGGTCACCGGCGCGGGCGCGGCGCTCGGCGCGGGCTCGTCCGGCTGGGCGGCGTTCTCTCGAATGGTGCTCGCAGCGCTTGCAGTCGTCGTAGAGGGGGCGGGCTCGCCGACTTGAGCCACCACCGAGCGTGGCTCGGGTCGCGGCTTGTTGCGCGGAGGCTCGCCGGGGCCTGCGTAGTCTACCCAGTAGGCTGCCGACTGCCGCACGTCCAAATGGACGAAGGACGAGTTGGGGTAGTAGCCGACGCCGCAGTTGCGGAAGCGGCGCACGTAGTCTCGCACCACCGTGTTGGGCACGCCGGGGATGCTGAAGTCCACCGCTTGGCTGTGCTTGTGCCGCGAGTCCTCGAAGTACGAGTGATCGCGCCAGCCGCTCACGACGCGCATGGGGCGCCCGCCGAAGTGCTCGCTCACGTCGGCCAGCAGCGCGATCAAGCGAGCGTCCACGCGGGGTCGGTTGCCGGTGGCACCGAACAGGCGTGAGATGGATTCGATCGCGCCCTTCGCCACGCGCCCGTTCTTGTCGAACACGACGCCGCGGTAGCGCGCGGTGTAGGTCGAGAGATCGACGAAGCCCTTCTTGACGTTCTTCGACTTCTTCGTGCTGTCCGGTCGGTAGTCGGGCGGCTCGGTGAGCTTGGTCAGGTTGCCGTCGGGCAGCGTGCCGGGGATGATCAGCACCTGACCGGGCTTGATCGGGTCGGTGCGGCGGATGCGATTGGCGTCGCACAGCGCCTCGATCGAAACGTTGTAGCGACGAGCGATGCTCCCCAGACGCTGCCCCGCGTAGACCTTGTGGGTGGTGGGGCGGGCCGGCTCGCTCTTCGCGCTGGCCAGCACTGTCTTGCCTCCCGCGGCTTCGTTGCGCTCCGGCGGACCGTACTGGCGTCGCGTCAGCGTGCCGTCCTTATCTGATTTGGCGGGGAAGAGCAGCTTCTGCCCCACCTTCAGGCGCGCCTTGCGGTCGATGCCGTTGGCGTTGCAGATGGCCTGCACCGTTACGCCGTAGCGCTTGGCGATCAGCCCGAGGTTCTGACCGCTTGCCACCGTGTGGTAGCGGGGCGAGCTGGCGGCTGAGGCGAGACTGACCCAACTGACCAGTAGGAGGAGGGCGAGGGTTGCCGAGAGCGCGCGCACGTCCCGTGTTTAACCCGGCTCGGCGCGGCGTCCATAATATTTAGCAGCACTGAAATCGATCATGATTTCAGGCAACTAGCAGCGAGCCTGTCCGAGGAGGGTGTTATATCGAAGCTCCGCGCCGCCATGCCTGGTCCTCGTTTCCTCGTTTTGCCTACGTTCGCCGCCTTGCTCGCGGTCGCCCTGCCGGCGCCGGCTGGCGCCGAGCCCACCCCTTCGGAGATCAGCGTGGCTCGTCGCTTGTTCGACGAGGCCAAGGCCGCGGCGGACGCGGGCCGCTACAGCGAGGCGGCTGAAAAATTCCGCAAAGCGGCTGCCATCAAGGACACGCCCGGCATTCGCTTCCACTTGGCTCGTTGTGAGGAGGAGCAGGGGGCGCTGGTCGAGGCGCTCGTGGAGTACGATCGCGCGCAAGAGCTGCTGGATAGCGGAGTCAAGGCGCCGGACGTGCAGCGGCTCTTGCCGCAGGCGCGCCAGGCAGTTCAGGCCAAGCTCGTGCAGGTAACCCTGCATCTCCCAGCCGACGTGAAGGACGCGAGCGTTTGGCTGGACGGCAAACCCGTCTCTCCGGCGGTGATGGGCGTCCCGTTGCCGGTGAACCCGGGGCGTCGTCGGCTACGGGCGACAGCGCCGGGTCGCGCCTCTTTCGACCAGCATTTGGTGCTCGCGTCCGGCGAGCAGCGGGAGGTTTCGATTCAGTTGCCGCTCCCATCGGCATCCAGCGCCGCTGCAGCTAGCGAGGCAACCTCGGTCGCGTCGCCCGCGAGCGTCTCCTCCACAGTAAGGAGGCACGACACCGGGATCCCGACGCGCACCGTCGTGATGGTGGGCGAAGCCTCGCTCCTTTTGGCCGGCCTCGGCACCGGCATCGTCTTTACCATCGCGCGCAGCTCCGCGGATGACCGCTTCGATCGCGCCAACCGCGCCGTGCTGGCTGAGGTCGGCGGAGAGGATCCGAACGCCAACGCCTGCAGCATGGCGAACGCTGCCGCGGCCTGCGCCGAGCTCGAACAGGCAAGGAAAGATCGCACCCGCACGGGCACGCTGGCCACCGCGGGCTTCATCACCGCAGGCGTCTCGGCGGCCGCGCTCGGCCTCACGTGGTTGCTCTGGCCCAGCGCTGCGGATAAGCCGGCCGTCAGCGCGGTGCTCGCTCCGGGGACGGCCCAGCTGTCGCTCCGTGGTCAGTTTTGAGTGAACGCTGGCCAAAATGACGAAGGCCCGCGCGAGGCGGGCCTTCTGAAGCCGCTCGAGCGAGTGGCTCAGCGCGCGAAGTACTGCGTGGCGCGCTTCTGGCCCTTGGTCTTGAGCTGCTTGCCAGCGATCAGCTTCTTCGCCGGCAGGTTGAGCTCCTTCGTGGAGGTACCCATGCCGTCCGCGATCTGCTCGATGCGCTGCCCCGGGTTGCTCTTGATGTAGTCCAGCAGGCGACTCGTGAGGCGCTCGATCTCATCGGGCGGACGCTTGGCGCCCTTTTCACGCGACGCGCTGCGCCCACGTCCGCCGGTGCGGACGGCAGCGACGGCGGCAGCGGCTGCGGCGCGGCGGCCACCACGGCCGGGGGAGGGGCGAGCGCCAGCCAGCGCAACGCTCACGGTTTCCATCGCGGACTCGCGAATCAGCTCCGCCAGCTCCGCGGCGAATTGTTCGACGCGGGCGCGGATACGAGCATCAAGGGAGTTAGCCATGGCGAGGCTGTAGTCAGCAGCAGTGGGTCTGTCAATCGTTTGATCAGCTTTCGCTCACTGGTTGGGACCACAAGAGCGATGTGCGTGACACTGTGTCTTATTCGTGTCCGCTTTGGTCACACTTTGAGTCTTCGCTCGATGAGTGAGAATGCATTCCCACCCAAGCCGCGACAGTCGGTCAGTGTCTCGCTTCGAGAGCAGCGGCGGCTGGCCCGCTCTGCGAGTTGAATGGGACACGAAGCGTGGGGGGTCTGACACGCACCCGCTCGCACCCTCGCGCAAATTGCGTCGAAATCTGACTGGCAAGCTGCTTGCTCACGAAACTTCGAGACACCGTCAGGTGTCAGCAGACTTCGCACGAGGGAGCGATTCGGGAAACCGAGCGTAGGAAGGAGACCAGGTGATGAGCATTCGGAAGCAGGTTTGGGTGTTGGCGCTGGGTGTGGGGCTCGCGGCCGCGGCGTTGCCGCATGACGCGAGCGCGTGCGGTGGCGAGTGGTACCCGGAGGTAAATATCGATCACCGTATCCACGGCGTGGCGCAGGCGGAGAAGTCGCTCGCCAATGGCAAGCGCCTTGCCGCTGCCGCCAGCGTGATCCGTATGATGCCCCACATCAAGACGCTCAAGGGCAAGCCAGGCTCGTTGGTCGGGCGCGCCGAGCGTGTGCTGGCCGTCGCGCTCTCTCGCTCGCAAGGGGCGCTGGCCGTTCAGAACGAGGTGCCGGCGGAGGTGCTCGGCTCGTGGCTCGGGGCGAAAGAGGGCGAGTCTGCGGCCAACCTGCAGTGGGCGGTGCAGGTGCTGCGCCGGCAGTCCAGCGCGAAGACGGACGACGTCGCGCTGAAGACGGACTTGGCCGAGGCCATGGCTCGCGTGCCGGAGCATCGCGCTGAAGCGCGCGCCATCTTGGAGGACTTGGCGAAGCGCGATCTGATCGCCTCACCCGAGGGTTACGCCGCGCTCGCCTCGCTCCGCAGCGAGTCCGGCGATCAGAATGGGCAGAAGCTCGCGCTCAAGCGCTGTGAAGCCATGGCCAAGACGCAAGAGGCGTGCGTCCTGCGCAGCTGAAGGCCATGGTCGTGCTGCAGCGTGTGCTCGCGCTCGTCGTCGGCGCCGGGCTGCTCCTCTCCGGCTGCAAGCAGCAGGAGCAGAG
>JAEYOT010000333.1 GCA_023411445.1 Pseudomonadota bacterium | reverse complement strand
ACGCTCCGCCGTCCTTCGACAACAGCACGCGTTGCTCCTCGGCGCGACCGGTGGCGAGCAGCGTACGCCGCTTGCCGTCGGCGAAGTCCACGCTCAGCGCCTCTAGCTCCGTGACGTCCGACAGCTGCTCGAAGGTCTCACCGCCGTCCACGGTGTGCAGCAGGCCCGGCGTTTCCGCGTCGCCGCCGATCTGCCAGAAGCGGTCTTGGTTCTCCGGATCGAAGACGATCGAGCGAGTCACGATCGGCACGCTCGCGGAGCCCTCGCCCAGACCGAGCTGGCGCCAGCTGTCGCCGCCGTCGTCGCTCGCCCACAGCCCGCTTTCGTTGATGTTGGCGACGAGGAGGTCCGCGATCGGGCTACCCGCCATGTAGTCGGCAGGGCCGCACGACATCTCGATGTCAGCCACCTCGGCCGGGACCACTGGCTCCCACTCGCCCTCCGGCGGCTCCCCGCTGAGCGGCCCCGAGTCGTTATTACCGCGGCCGTCGTCCGTAGGGCACGACGTGTAGAACGTGCAGCCCGTCGCGACTAGCACCAAGCCGCCGAGCAACGCGTGCTGAAGCGAGCGACACCAAGGGGAGCGGAGCCTTCCGGGCGAGACGAGCATGGGGCCGCAGACTAGCGATCTATTTCATCGTGTCCAACGTGAGGTCGATGTTTCCGATGAACTCGGGCAGCTCGTCGTTCTGCGGCGTCGTCATCCGGAAGGTGAGCAGGTTGTCGCCGTCGACCAGCTCGCTCAGCTCGACCGGCACGGAGTTGCAACGTACGCCGTCCCGCCCGAAGTCCGGCACTGCGAAGGTGTGAGGCGGTCCGCCGTTGACGGTGAACTCCACGGTCCGCGGCCCCCACGTGAACGTGTTGAGGTCCAGCGAGGCGTGGGTAGCGTCCTTGAGCTCCACGTCCGGGACGGTCAGGTCGAGCGTACGCTCCGAGGTGATGCGGTAGCCATACATGATCCCCGGCCCGTCGTTGCCGCGCAGCTCCTGCGTGTTGTCGGGCACCGCGAAGGCGCGTGTGGGCGCGTAGCTGGGTCCATCAAAGCCGATGTTGTCCCAGCGGTACGTCTGCACGCCGGTGACGTTGCCGTCCTTCGGCGCGTTGTACTGGGAGTGCTGCAGGTGAATGTAACCACGAGTGAAGTTCAGATCCAGCGAGGACGTCGATGCCATCAAGTGCAGGTTCTGCGGATCATCGTAGTGGCTGCCCCAGACCTCGAGCCTGTCCTTGCTGACCTTGATCTTGAAGCGGTTCAGCTTCTGATCCTGAGTCTTCACGCAGCGATCGCGGTCATTCTTGTGATCGAGCTCGCCCGCCGTGTACTCGTGGATGATCTTGTGGTTGTTCGTCACGAACACGCGCTGCAGGCTGGTGGCTTCACGCCCCTGCGGGCAGTCGTTATCGCCCACGAAGTTGAGGCCGAGCCCGTTGCGCGGGTAGGACAGCACCGTGGGCGCCTCGTGATAAGGCAACGGCTCCGGATCCTCAGTGATCCAGAACTCTACCCACCAGCCATGCCCCTGCGCCCTCGGGTTGACCTTCGCGTCCACGTCGAACACCACGGTGCCGACGCGGTCGGTGAAGTCGAACAACTGGCGAGAGCGGAATGAGTTGATGCCGAAGTCGCCGAGGTCGTCGAATACCTCGTTCATTTGCGCGGAGACCAGGCCGTCCACGCCAATGCCGTCGCAGATCTGTACGTCCGATGGCATGAGCAGCCCGGAGAAGGGCTCGCCGCAGAACACCGAGCTGATCGTGCGGTTCGTCTCCGTGGCGGCAGCCTTGCGCACGAAGAACTGCCCACCCAAATGGCTCCAGCGCGCGAATGCCCAGAGCGAGTCGTCCATGTCGCCCGCGCGACCTCCCGGCGACTTCTTCTCGAAGTCCTCGCAGAAGGCAGGGTTCTCCAGGCCGCAGCTCCCTGGCGGCGAGCGCGGGGGAACCTCCATCGGCAGCGGTCCGCCGCCACCGCCACTACTGCCACCGCCGTTCCCGCTGCCGCTGCCGCCAGCAGCGCTCGGGGTTTGTGGTGACTTGCCGCTGGAACAAGCCATCAACGCGGAGCCCAGCACGATGACACAGGCCAATGAGGTGGAACGAATGCTCATGATGATGCCCTCGATACCGTAAGCGAAGATCTCATAGCGAAGGAAGCGTCGGCGGCTCTATGAGTGACGGATCCGGCCCCGGCCCGTCGAGCGCGCGCAAGAACGCCACCAACTGCGCCCTCTCCTCACTGGACAGGTCACGCGGGCGGTTCTCGGACTGACCTGGAAAGCCGCTGGCGTTGCCGCCCCGCGCGAAGAAATACACCACGTCCTCCAGACTGCGAAACTGGCCCGTGCGCATGAAGCTGGGTCGACGGTTCACGCAGCGCAGGCTTGGCGTCTTGAACGCCCCCAGCAGGACGGAAGGATCGTCCGGCAATACGTCCTGACGATCATCGCTACCATCGCTGTAGTCACCCTTGGAGTTGAGCGGATCGCGAAGCAGCGCCGCGATACCGTCGCTGGCGCCGTTGTCCGTGATGGGCACGACGAACAACGCGAAGTTCGGCGCCATGCCGACGTTGTGGAAGTAGTCGTCCGTGAAATACGGGCCTCGGTGGCACTGAGTGCAGCCGCCCTTGCCCATGAACAGCGCGGCGCCGGCCTGCTCGTCCGCGCTGAGCGCCGCGTCGTCACCGGCCAGCCAAGCGTCGAAGCGACCGGGGCCGCACGAGAGCTGGCGTGTGTAAGCTTGAATGGCCTTGCCCATGTTGACGACGACCCGCGTGACGTTGGGATCGTCGTGGCCCGGCTTTTCGCAGAAACCGTGCACCACGTCGTCCGGGATGGCATTGCAGCCAGCATCCGCCGGCTCGACCGCGTCGAACGCGGAGATGTCCGGAAATGGACCGAACACCGCCTCGTACTCGGCCAAGTACAATCGCTGGATCTGCTGAGCTACGAACAAGCGCGAGCTGTTGAACTCACCCGCGTCCTCGATTGGCGTAAAAGGCTGGCTGAAGGCAGCGTCGCGGCTGCCATCCCAGTTGAGGAAGCGCCGCTGGCCGACGTCCAGCAGTGAAGGCGCCCGGCGATGCGACCACGCCGCACCGAGCGAGATCTGCCCACGGGTGCTGCGCGTGTCTGCGAAGGCACCGGAGGGGACGTGACAGCTGGCGCACGCCACCTTGCCGGTCTCTCCGACCTTCCCGAGCGTCCCCGGCTGACCGTTGTTCGCTTGATCCAACAGCGGCCCGGAGAAACGGGTATCGAAGAAGAACTTCTTCCCTAGCTCCGCAGCCGCCGGATCGTCCGCGTACTTGTTGGTCGGGTCAGGTAGCGGGCGCGGCGTCGCCGGCAGGGCAAAGCTCGCCATCCGCTCACGCAGCGACAGATCGGCCTGGGGGGTTTCACTCGGCTTCTCGCCGCCACCGCACGCCGTAAGCAACGCCGTGAGGAGAGACAGCGCTTGCGGCAGGCGCCCTTTCGCCAAGACCGGGAATGCCACGATGACCTGGGAATACGTCCCCGTGCAGCCGGGGTCAAGCCGCCCGCCCGAACATTGGGCGGCTTTGGTAGCTTATTTAGCCACCACTATCGGTCAGGGTGCGCCGAGCCGCTGCTTACATTGTTTCCAGCAGGATAAAGTTCAGGACGGAGCGGCCGTTAGCGCGCCGCTGGCGCAGGTGTGGCCTCCGCCCGCGCGCGAGCGGCGCTCCGCAAGAACGGCGCCTCGAAGCAAGTGAAGAAGGCGTAGGCGACCAAGAGCACCAGCGCTAGGCCCACCGTGAGCAGCGCTACCAACATGGCTTCCCTGGATAGCCCCAACGGAGTGAGCGCGTACTGCCACATGACCTGCAGCAACGGCGCGTGGATCAAATACAAACTGTAAGAAAACGTGCCAACCAGCGCGAGCGGCTTCACAGCGAGGGCGCGCGTCAGCCAGGTCTTCGTCGGGCGCGACGAATAGACGAGGAGCGCCGTCGCCATCACGCCCACGGGCAGGTCGAGCACGAAGAAATGCTCTTCGGACTTGCGCACGCCCCACCAAGCGCTGGCCGCCGCCGCCGCGACGAAGCCGGCCAGCCCGAGCCAGGGCCAGAACGCCGCGTCACGCAGCTTGACCATGCGCGGGTCCGAGGAGCGGGCGAGCCAAGCCGCCAACATGCCGAACGCGAACATGCCGAGGAACTGCGGGTGCATTCGGGTGAGCCGGGTATCCGCGAAGCCGATGCGCAGCGCGTAGCCGACCAGCAGCGCGGTGATGACCACGCGCGCCGCGCCCCAACGGCGCCAAGCCCAGACCAAGAGCGGCACGAGGAAGTAGATGTGCCACTCGACGGCGATCGACCAAAACACGTAGTTGATGCGGCTGGTGCTGAACAGATCTTGCAGCAGGAGCAGATGGCTCACCACCGCCGCGCGATCCACCTCTGCCGGGAAGTCCCACAGCGTGCCGGTCTTTTCGCCGATCAGGGTGGCGATCAGCAGCAGACACAACGCGACGGCCGCGTAGTACGGCGGCAAGATGCGCCGCGCGCGACGCCGCAGGAACTCTTTCACGCCGCCGCGAAGCTGGCCCGCGTTGTCCACCACCGGCAGAGTCAGGCAAAACCCGGAGAGCACGATGAACACGGTCACACACAGGTGGCCGGCTACCATCGTGGCGCGAGCCAGCGAGAACGGGAACTCGAGCGCTACCGTGTCCGAGGACGCCACTTGGGCGTAGGCGTGGTTGGCGTACACGACCAAGGCCGCGATGGCACGGAGACCATCGATGTGATCGAGGTGCAGCCGGGGAGCGCGCGCGGGTGGTTCGGACAAAGCTCCCCGAGCGTGCCGTAGAATGGCGGCCTTGGCCAGTACCGCGCGAGGCGGCTCGCCGCGGTTGTGATCGACTTGTCGTAGTGCTAGGCAGCGGCGAGATCATGAGAGATCTGCCCGAGCTGAGCATCGTCATGCCGACCTTCAATCGGCGGCGCCGCTTGGAGCGTGTGCTCGCAGGGCTGGATCGCCAGCGAGCTCGGCCAGATCGCTTCGAGGTCATCGTCGTGGACGACGGCTCGACGGACGACACCGCGGAGTGGCTGAGCAAGAACGCGGCGCGCGCCTACACCCTCACCCACGTACGCCAGCAGAACGCGGGCCCCGCGCGAGCCCGAAATCATGGGGTGTCGCTGGCTCGAGGCGAGCGGATCCTGTTCATCGACGACGACGTGGAGCCTACGCCCGAGCTGCTCGAGGAGCACCTGGCCAGCCACAGCGAGCCGAACTTGGTCGTGCTCGGCCCGCTGTCCTCCCTCCCTCACTACGCGCAGCCGTGGGTCGCCTGGGAGCAGGCCAAGCTCGAGCAGCAGTACGCCGCCATGGAGCGCGGCCACTACGAGCCGACCTTCCGCCAATTCTGGACCGGCAACGCATCCCTGGAGAAGCGCCACATCGAGGCAGCGGGCGGCTTCGACGCCGCGTTCTTGCGCGCCGAAGACGTGGAGCTCGGCCGGCGGCTGCACGAGCTCGGCCTCAAGTTTCGCTTCAACCCGCGCGCGCGAGGCCTCCATCACGCGGAGCGCTCGCTGGAGGCGTGGGAGCGGATGCACCAGAGCTACGGCGCGCTCGAGGTTCGCATCTTCGGAGCCATGAGCGACGGCGACGAGCTGATCCGGACTCTAGCCGGCAACTTCGGCCGCCTGAACCCGCTCACCAAGCGCTTGGTGTTGGCCTGCTTGGGGCATCCGCGGCGCTCGCAAGCGGCCAGGATTGGCCTCCGGCGCTGGCTACTGCTCGCCGAGAAGACGGGCGTCACGCCCACCGTATCGCAAGCCTGCAGCGCGCTGGCCAACTTGATTTACTGGCAGGCATCAGCGGAGGCGCTCGGGCCTGAGCGCTGGCGCTCCGTGCTGGAGCGCAGCAAGCACGAGCGCTGAGCGCGGCTCAGCTCTGCCCCACCGCCCCCGGGCGATTCGCAGCCGGTGAGGGTCTGGCCTGCGGGCGCGGTCGGCGCCGGGGAGCCTCGATCCACGCGCCGCTGCTGACGGCTAGCTTGCAAGCCGTGGCGAGGCTGCACGAAACCGTGAACACCCCCGCCCAGCAGCCGATGCCGATGTCGCCGAACGTCTGCACCAAATAGACGAGCACGGACGAGAAGCAGACCAGCGCCGCCGCCTTGTCGTAGGGGTGCTTGCAGAAATGATAGGAGCGGATCGCGAAGTAAACGCCGGCCACCCACAACAGCGTGAGCCCGATCACGCCGATCACGCCGTAGAACGCGAAGATGCCGAGCAAGCTATTGTGGGGGATGAAGCGCTCCATCGGGTAGTCGACCGCCGGTAGCGGGATGATCTCCCAGAATGGGTGACCCAGCCCGGAGCCGAAGATGGGGTGCTGCTTGATGGTGTAAATCAGATCGTAGTTCTCGATCTCACGCCACAGCGTCGAGGAATCCTGCGCCTTCTCGCTCGTGTCCACCGCGGAGCGGATGGTCTGCACCGGCTTGAAGATCTTGGCCTTGGAGCTCCAGCCGACGGCGATGTAGACCAGAGCGAGCGGAGAGGCGAGCATCAGATAGCGCTCGAGCTTCCTCTTAATCTTGTTGCGCTCGGTGATGAGATAGATGGTGCCGAGCGCCATCATGATCTGCAGCCATACCATGCGCCGGTTGTTGGCCAGCATGCCGCCGACCAAGATCGGTATGGCTAGGAGGGCGAAGCGTTTGTGCTTCTTGTCCAAGCGCTCGATGAAGATCACCGCCAGGAGCACGGCGCTCATGGCGAACGTGATCGAGTCGTTGTGCGTCGTGGCGTAGGGCATGCCCGGCTCGCCGGTGATGGGGTCGGGCGGAACAATCACCGTCGCCCGCACGTACATGGCCTGGCTGGCGCGAATCAGGCTAGAAAGGAGCAGGACTTTGCCGGCGCGGATGTAGTCGTTCTGCGTCTCGAGCCCGGCCGCGAACAACAAGAATACTATCGGCAGGTACGTCACCCGGTCGGCCTGCCAGATGGCCATCGAGTTATCCGCGCCGCCCCGGATCTTCCCCACCATGAACGCCATGAAGGTCGCGATTAGGGAGAGGTAGGCCAGCCGCACCATCGGGCGCGGGGTGGGCGGCACGCCGGCGGCTGCTCGCTGGCGCTGGCGCGAGTACGCCACGGCCATCGTCAAGAGCAGCATCATGTCCATGCCCCCGATCGGAATCGGGAGGTCGATGACGTTCTTGATGTGAATCAGGATCAGCGCGCCGAACAGATAGAACGGGGTCTCCCAAAACCCTGCCGCTGGGCGCTCGGACGGGTTCTCCAGCACGAGCGCGAAGAACATCAGCACCAGCATCGTGTCGGCCACGCGGGCGCGCAGGATGGCGAAGACGGCCAGCAGGATGATGAACGGCGCCAGCAGCCAGGAGACGGCCGCCGTGTTCACCAGGCTGGCGATGACGACCAGCACCATCGCCACGATGAATGCGGTCTTGGCTTCGGGCGGAGACTTGCCCTTGGCCATCAGTTGAGCCGCGGCCAAACGTAGAGCAGCAAGAACACGTAAATGAAGCTGAACACGCTCATCTGAGTGAGCGTCTTCTTCAGGCCCACCTTCGCGTCCTTCGCGCGCGCCGCCCGCGCCGGAATCAAAATCGCCATGATGATGAACGAGAGCAGGATGAGCTTCTTCATGACGGCGAGTCGGCGCGGCTCAGCTCTTCGGGGGTAGGCGCAGCTGAGCCAGCACCGGCAGCTGAAATTGATGCACCTGCCAGTACTCGACCAGCGTACCGTTCCTGAGCTGCAGCAGCACCGGAACGATCAACGCGAGCAGCAGCGAGACCACGATGCCGGCGCCCAAGATCACGATGGCCTTCGGCTTGATGGGCGCGTTCGGGATATCCGGCGGGACGACCAGCTTGTAGCGATGATTGAAGGCCGCCTGCGCCGTGTCGAGCGAGATCTTTCCGGCGCGGACCTCATCACGCACCGCGCCGTAGCGGACGATCGCTCCAGAGAGCTGCGCTGTGAGCGCCGGATCCGAGTCGTCCTGCTTGCCGAGCAGCGCCATGATCTCGGCGGGCAACGGCTCAGCTGGGCTGACCGCGCTGGCGCCCGTGGCGCGCCCAGCGGCGGTGCCCCCTGCCACGGCGGCGCCGCTGCTCTTCGCCAGCGCCTCTCGTTGCTTGACCTGACTCTCCAGATCGGCAGCCTCCGAGCGCAACAAGGCCAGCTCCGACGAGACCTGGGACGCCATCGCCACGCGCTCGGCCTGCGTGGCCACTTGCGGGTGGTTGGGCGTCAGCTTCAGCTTCAGCTCGTCCAGCTTGGCCTGCTCGTCGCGCATGCGGCCTTTCCGCTCGCTCTCGGCGGCTTCCAGCTTGGCCTTGACCTTCGCCAGCTTTTCCCGCACCACCGGCAGCTCGGTGTCGACGGCGGGGGCCTTGGGTGCCACGCGCACCGGTGCCGGCGCGGCGGGCTCCGTCGTGGCGGCCTTGCTCGCCGTCACGGATTTCGTCACCTGCGCGGTCTTCTCGTCAGCGGCAGCTCTGAGCTGCTGCGCCAAACCGTCGATCTCGCTGCGCAGCTTCGCGGCGTGCGCGTCCAAAATCGACATCTTGTCCTCGAACGCCGAGATCTCGATGCTCTGCCGCGCTCGCAAGAAGCTGTCCTTCGCGGCCTCCGACAGCTCCTTGGCGGTGAGCGCGTCGTTCCAGTCCGCGTTGATGTTTAGGTTGTCGTCCTGATCGGTGAAGGCGCTGATGCGATTCTCGAGCGTGCTGACCAGACCGTCCATCTGGTACTTCTCCGGGAGCGGACCGAGCAGCCACAGGCGCAGGTTGTCCTTTAGCTTGAGCAGCGGCGGGCGACGCTCGGCCATCTTCTTGATCAGGCCGGTCTCGCGCACGATAGCCTCGAGGTTCTCGCGGCGCATGATCAAGCCCTGCGCGCCGGAGAAGGCGCTGCGATCGCGATCGCCATCCAGGACGGGGTTGTAGACACCCATCAGGATCGTGGTGCAGCGGAACGTTCGCGGAAACAGCTGGTGCACGGCGATCGTCAAGAGCAAGCCGGTCAGCCCAATCCCGATCGCCAGCTTCACCCGCGCGCGGAGGGCGCGAGACGCGAAGGCTAGGTAGCTCTTGACGAGCTCCAGCGAAATGCCACCTTCCGCTTGTTCCTCGTCCTGCTGCTCGCCTTGCTCTTCTTCTATCGCCATTCGATAAGCTCCGACCACTGAGCGGCCGGCAGCATAGTGCCGCGTCAATTGGCGCGCAAACACGGCCCAGGACCACGCCGTACCATCGGCAGTTTGTGGCCGGAGCAATCCAGCTAGGGTAGGGGAAGCAGCGGTGAACAAGAAGCTGATCGTTTCCCTGGCGGTGTCCGCGCTGGCGGTGGGCGCCGGTCTCTTCGCCCTGCACCGGCGAGCGCTCGAGCGCGCGGCGGCGTTGGCGGCGCAGGAGATCTCACAGCCGCTTTCGCGCGTGGCCCAGCCGCTGCAGGTGGAAGAGACGATCTACGACGGCAAGCTAGCGCAGGGCTGGGAGGACTGGGGCTGGGGCCAGCACAAGCTCGACAGCGGCCCCGCACAGATCGTGTTCGGCGGCTTCGGCGGTATCACCTTCCATCACGACGAGCTGCCCGCGCGCTTCGGCGGGCTGTCGTTTCGGCTCAAGGTGCCGTTCGACCGCTACGACTTCCTCAGCGTGCAGCTCAAGCGGACTGGCGGGAGCGAGTCACCCAGAGTCAAGATCGAGCCGCGACACATCGCGCAGGTCGAGGATGGCTGGCGTGAGGTGCTGGTCCCGTGGCAAGAGCTGGACGCAGCGCGACAGCCGTTCGATCGCATCGTCATCGCGGCGACCGGCGTGGTGGGAAACGAGTGGGTCTCGCTGGACAAGGTGGTGCTGACGAAGCCAGGCAGTCACGAAGCCGTGCTCGGGGCGACGCGCAGCGATGCTCTGACCGTGCTGTGTCGAGGTGCGTCACACACTATCGATCCAATGATCTACGGTAGCTCCAGCGACGACTGGAGCAGTGGGCAGAGCGCGCACCGCATCGGCGGCAACACGCTCACGCGCACCAACTGGGAGCTTGGCGCTTGGAACACCGGCAGTGACTGGTACTTCCGCAACGTGCGCGCCGAGGGCAACGTCTTCAGCTGGATCAAGGGCAACGCAGAGAAGCGGCAGCCCACCGCGCTGGTCGTCCCGCTAATCGGCTGGATAGCCAAGGACGACAAGGCGGTCGGTTTTCCGCGTTCCAAGTGGCCGCAGCAACGCAAGTTCGATCCGGACGTGCCGGAGGCGGGCGACGGCTTCACGCCAGCGGGCAAGCCGATCGAGCCGGGGCCGCCCACGCAGACCAGCATCCCCGCGCCACCGGAGCTGATCCGCGACTGGATCCGCCGCCTCGTCGCCGACGACCAAGCGCGCGGCTGGCGCGGCGTGCATATGTACATCCTCGACAACGAGCCGACGCTGTGGAACGAGACGCACCGCGACGTGCACCCGCAGCCGCTCACCTACGACGAGCTGCTCGACCGCACCATCCGCTATGCTTCGGTGATCCGCGAAGCGGATCCAGGCGCGGTGATCGCCGGGCCCGCAGAGTGGGGCTGGACCGGCTACATGTACTCGGCCGAAGATCGCGAGGCTGGCTGGATGCTGCGCCCCGATCGCCGGCGCCATAACGACCTGCCCTTGGTGACTTGGTACCTGCAGCAGCTAGCCCAGTACGAGAAGAAGACCGGCAAGCGCCTGTTGGATGTGTTGGACCTCCACTTCTACCCCACGCCCGAAGGCATCTTCGGTCACGAGGAGCGCACCGATCCAGAGACGAGTGAGCTGCGCATCCGGTCGACGCGCTCGCTGTGGGACAGCACCTACAAGGACGAGTCCTGGGTGGCGGACGTGATCCGGCTCATCCCTCGCATGCGCGAGTGGGTGGCGACCAACTACCCCGGCCTGAAGATCTCCCTCGGCGAGTGGAGCTTCGGCGCCGAAGATCACATCAGCGGCGGCATCGCCACGGCCGAGGTGCTCGGTCGCTTTGGACAACAGCGGTTGGACTCGGCCTTCTACTGGGGCAAGCCCAAGCCGACCTCACCCACCTACTGGGCGTTCCGAGCGTTCCGCAATTTCGACGGCAACGGCGGGCGCTTTCAGGACACGTCGCTCCCGACCCGGGACACGGACCGCGTCTCCTTGTTCGCTTCCCGCGACGACGCCGGCGGCCGGGTCGTGCTCGTCCTGGTCAACCGTGACCCGGCACGCAGCAGTAAGGCCACCGTGCAGCTGCAGGGCTGCCCGGTTCCCAGCGCCGTGCGTATGTTCGCGTTCGACGCGCACAGCCAAGCACTCGAGCTCGTGGAGCGTGCCCAGCCCCACGCCAAGGGCGTGAGCGCCACCCTGCCGCCCTACTCGTTCGCGGTCTTGGATCTGGACCTGCAGCCCAAAGCCAAGCCCTAACTCTCAGCCGGCGGGCTTACCGTCCGGCTGAATGACGACGGTGCCCAAGAAGCGGGAGGGCCCGATCGCCTTGATCGTCTGCTTCGCTTGGGCCGAGCTCATGTGCTCGAGCAGCACGCACAAGATCGCAGCGTCCGTTGCCTTGGCGATGGCAGCAGTGGTGGGGCTCTTGTTCACCGGCGGCAGCGCGACCAGCAAGCGGTCTCCCGCGTCCGTGTAAGCGCGGACGTCCCCGAGGAAGCCGCTCATCTGGTTCAGCGCCACCTCTGTAGCGTCAGCCACTTGAATCGGGCGCCCCAAGTGCGTCATCCCGATGCGTGAGAGATTGACTGCTAGGCCGAGCGTGAAGTCCGCAGTAGCACCATCACCAGCGGGCACGAGCGCCAGCGTCTGCCAACTGAGCTTGTCGATGGTGAGCCAGAGCCGCTGCCACTCCGGATCGCGCCATTGCTCGTGCGGGTTGCGCCTGGCCAGCGCCACGCTGCCGGCCGGCGCCGGCGGGGAGGACGGGTTTTCGCTCACAGCATCAGCTCCAGGTTGGTGTTGAGCCAGTCCCGGCTGGGTCCGCCGCGCTTGGCGGTTAGAATCTCAACCTTATCGCCGGTCTTAAGGACGTAATCGAGCGGGACCAGTTTACCGTTCACCTTCGCACCGCGGCAGCGGTTGCCCACATCCGTGTGGACGTGGTAAGCGAAGTCAATCGGCGTCGCGCCGGAAGGCAGATCGATAATATCGCCGCGCGGGGTGAAGACAT
Organism: Pseudomonadota bacterium; assembly: GCA_023411445.1. GTDB lineage: Bacteria > Myxococcota_A > Polyangia > Polyangiales > Polyangiaceae > PMG-095. Next base: position 6 of record JAEYOT010000333.1, on the reverse strand, counting down.
AAACCC
>JAEYOT010000459.1 GCA_023411445.1 Pseudomonadota bacterium | reverse complement strand
CTACAAGCCGCTCGCGGTGGGCGGGTTCCGACAAGAGAACAGCTACCGCGGCGCCGAGGTGAGCAACCACCTCTTCGGCATCGCGATCGACATCGATCCGGATCGCAACCCGTGCTGCGGCTGCGTGGCGCCCTGGCCGGACCACAAGGCGTGTCAGGGCAACGTCGCTTCGGTGTTCGAGCGCACGGAGCTGCCGCGCTGTTGGATCGACACGTTCGAGAAGTACGGCTTCTACTGGCTCGGGCGCGATCCGCAGCTGCGCGACACCATGCACTTCGAGTTCTTGGGCAACCCGGACCGCATCGTCCCGAAGTGAGCCGTCGCAACTGTGCGCTGCCGGATACCATCTTGTGTGATGGTGGCAACCATCTCGATGGTCGGACCATCGTCGCTCGGTGCGTGAGGCCCCTCTAGAGCTCCTCCAGGCCGTAGCGCGCCGGATCAAGGCGCTGCGTCAAGCGCGCGGGCTCACGCAAGATGCGGTCGCCGAAGCCCTCGGCATCGCTTCCAAGAACGTGCAGCGCCTGGAGGCTGGCCGGCAGAACCTCACGTTGCGCACGCTCGCCAGCATCGCCGACGTGCTCGACGTGGAGCCCTACGAGCTGCTGTTGCCCGCGGCCGGCGCGAGCGCCGACACGTCCAGCGACGCGTCGCTCAAGCGAGCGCTCCGCGCCATGGCGCGCCTCGGTCACGAGCTGCTGCCCGCCGAGAGCAGCCCGGGACGCGGCGCGGTGCCGGTGATGAGCCTGCAAGCAGCCGCCAGCCGTTTTGGCGGAGCGCGCGACGTCGACATCAGCGCGTGGCTGCGGCTCAAGGGCATGCGTCAGTCGCAGCTCGCAGGTCGCTTCGTGGCGCAGGTGCTCGGCCGCTCCATGGCGCCCACCGTGCCGAGCGGCGCGCTGGCGTTGTTCAAGAGCCCCGTGGTCGGTCCGCTCGAAGGACGCGTGGTGGTGGTCGAGTGGCGCGAGGCCGTAGATCCGGAAGGTGGCGGTGCGTACGTGCTCAAGCGCGTCGGTTCGGTGGAGCTACGCCCGAGCGGCGGCCTCCAGCTGCAGCTGCGCTCGGATAACCCTGCCTTCCCGCCCCTGCTGGTGGACGTGGAAGAAGGAGCGGAGCTGCGCGTGATCGCCGAGCTGGAGCGAGTGCTCTGGCCGGCAGCGGCGAAGCGCTGACGCTTGCGCCGAGCACCATCTTGTGTGATGGTACTGCCCAAGCGGCGCCCTGGGGCTCGTGCCGGGCGCGGTGAACCTTTCGCACGGCTGCGGGGAGTCATGCTGTTTCATCGGTTGGGACTCGGTTTTTCACCATCGACGTCAAACCCTCGTCGGCGCCATTGCTACGTCGCTCCACCAGCGCTGGATGAGCTGCTGGAAACGCCCGGCGTCCTCCCCGCGTTGGTGGAAGAGCTGGAGGCTTCGCGCGAGGTCGGCGCGCTCTCACTGCTCCAACAGCTAGAGCACCTGCGCCGCCGAGCCATCCACCTAGCTGTGACTGATTCGCCGTGGCGCGGCCTCTCCGTGGAAGAGATCCTGGTGCTGAGCGCGTACGCTTCGCCGCGCTTCGATCACACACGGTGGAAGCAGGAGTTGCTGTGGCAACCTAGCGAGTCCTCCTTGACGGAGGCGTGCCTCGCCTGGCTGCAGCAGCGCACAGCGCAGGTCGGCAGCGGCCGGCGCCACGGTCGCTCACTCTGGCCGCTCGTCGGGCAAACAGCGGCGGATGCTCGCTCTACTGCCCCGTTCACGCTCGCCGTGGCGCCGATGAGCTCCGCCGCCAGCCTGTGGCGAGGGCTGGAAGGGCTCGGGGCGGAGGCCGGCTTCGCGCACGAGCACTACGTCGCGTGCTCTCCTGCCAGCGCGCTCGGCTACCTGGCGCTGCACGCGCGCTCCGTCACCCCCACGCACTGGGATTCACTCGTGCTGGACCGGCGTCTGCGCACGCTGGGTCTCGGCCTGCTGCTGGTGGAGCCAGGTGGGGTGCTGCTGGAGCTGCCCGCACGCTACTTCGCCGAGCCCAAGCTCATCAGCTCGGAGGCAGCGCCGCCAGAAGGCCCGCGCTCCCTGTAGAGCGGTTGGAGCGCGCGGCGATGGGGCCCCGGGGCCGGGCGCGCTACTTCTGCCGCGGGCCAAACTGCGTTACCTCTTCGGGGGTATGCCGGGTACCGTCGCCCCCGCGGCCTGGAAGGCCATCTTCGACGAGAACCCCGATCCGTGTTTCTTGTACGAGGTCGGGGCTGCGCCGCGCTTCAAGCTCGCCGCCGTCAACGCGGCCTGGCTGGAGTCCACCGGCCTCAGCGCGGACGTAGTGGGGCGTACGCTCGCGGAGCTGATGCCGCCGGAGCTCGCGGCCGTGACCGCTGAGCGCTTCGAGCGCTGCGTGGCGGAGCGCGAGCCCGCCTCCTTCGACGAGGAGCTGCCGTACGGGGGTCATCCGCGCCACTGGCGCACCACCATCTCGCCGATCGAGCTCGACGGTGCGATCCGCTACGTCCTCGGCTTCGGGCATGACTACACGGACCTCCGCCACACCACCAACGCGCTAGCCGAGAGTGAAGCCAAGTTCCGTCGCCTGGTGGAAAACGCCAGCGACGTCATCTACCGCATGCGCTTCGTGCCGAGCCTGGCGCTGGACTACATCTCGCCGTCCATCGAAGGAGTCATCGGCTACTCCGCCGACGACTTCTACAGCGACCCCACGTTGTTGCAGCGCTTGATTCACCCGGACGACCTCCAGCTGATGGGGCCGCTGCACGACAGCCAAGAACCCACGCCCCGACTCTCGCGCTGGCAACACAAGGACGGCAGCTGGCGCTGGATCGAGGCGCGCAGCACCAATGTCACCGATGAGCACGGCACGATCATGGCGCGCGAAGGCATCGCTCGCGACGTGACCGAGCAGCGGCGCCGCGATGAAGAGCGCGCCCAGCTGGAGCGGCGCCTGCAGCAGACGCAAAAGCTGGAGAGCTTGGGCATCCTGGCCGGGGGCATCGCGCACGACTTCAACAACCTGCTGCCTGGCATTTTGGGCCACGCGGGGCTGATCCGCATGAGCTCCAGCTGCAGCCCGGAGCTGAGCGAGCACGCCCACCACGTGGAGCTGGCGGCCATGCGTGCAGCCGACCTGTGCTGGCAAATGTTGGCCTACTCGGGCAAGGGGCGCTTCGCGGTGCAGCGGCTGGAGCTGGACGCGCTGGTGCACGAGACGACGCAGCTCTTGGAGCTGTCCATCGCCAAGACAACCACGCTCGCGCTCGACCTGCACGCCGACCGCGCCGTGGTCGAAGCGGACGCCTCCCAGCTGCAGCAAGTAGTGATGAACCTGGTGCTCAACGCCTCCGAAGCCTGCGCTGGCCGCCCCGGCCTCGTTCGTGTGGCGACCAGCGTGGTGCAGGTCACGCGCGATGAGCTGCGCGAGGCGTATTTCGCTCCGGACCTACCGGGCGGGAGCTACGTGGCCTTCGAGGTGACGGACGACGGCGAGGGTATGAGCCCGGAGACGTTAGCCCGCATCTTCGACCCGTTCTTCACCACCAAGTTCACTGGGCGCGGCTTGGGGCTGTCAGCCGTGCTGGGCATCGTGCGCGGCCACTCCGGCGCCATTCGGGTGGAGAGCCAGCCGGGCCTGGGCACGCGCTTCCGCGTGCTGTTCCCGCGCGTGGAGGGCGAGCCGACCAGCGTGCAGAGCTCGCGACGCCCTCGGCAGCTGCGCGGCAGCGGGCGTATCCTGGTCGTGGACGACGAGGTGATCGTTCGCGACGTCACCGCCCGACTCCTGCAAGCGCTGGGGTACACGGTGTTGACAGCGGGCGACGGCGAGGAAGGCGTGCGCGCGTTTCAAGCCAGCCGCGAGCCCATCGACGCCGTCTTGATGGACCTGACCATGCCGCGCCTGGACGGCGTCGGCGCCTTCGAGCAGCTCAGGCGGCTCGACGCCAAGGTGCCGGTGCTGCTCATGAGCGGGTACAGCGAGCAGGACGCGAGCGCCCGCTTCGCCGGCCGTGGTCTGAGCGGCTTCGTGCAGAAACCGTTCAGCACCGAGCAGCTGGCCGCCAAGCTGGGTAACGCGCTGCGCAGGCGTTGATTTTAGCCACAGCGTACGCTGCGCAAGCAGCGCCCGGCGCGGCCCAACCTGCGGTAAGAGGGCGCCATGCCATCTTCGATCATCCCGGCCGCCGACGCTCTCACCCGCCTCCGTGAGGGCAACGCGCGCTTCGTCGCAAACGTCCGCAGCGTCGAGGCCATGGTGAGCTCCAGCCGCCGCATCGACCCGCTCCAGCGCCAAGCTCCGTTCGCGATCATCCTGGGCTGCGCAGACTCCCGCGCCCCCGCGGAGACCATCTTCGACCAGGGCATGGGCGATCTGTTCGTGATCCGGGTGGCGGGGAACATCGTGGCACCCTCGCAGATCGGCTCGGTCGAGTTCGCCGCGGAGCGCTTCGGCACGCAGCTGGTCGTAGTGATGGGGCACTCACACTGTGGCGCCATCGCCGCGACCGTGGAGGCGATGGATCCGGAGCTGGCGCCGAAGTCACGCAACCTGCTCTCGATCACGGACCGCATTACCCCGGTCGTCGCTCCGCTCATGCGCACGGAGCTGGCCAACGATCGGCCGAGCTTGCTGCGCGCAGCGACGCGCGCCAACGTGTCGGCCTCCGCAGATCACCTGCGCCACGGCTCACGCCTGCTCGAAG
>JAEYOT010000457.1 GCA_023411445.1 Pseudomonadota bacterium | reverse complement strand
CACAGCGCTGGAGCCATCGCCTCGCTGGCCCCGCCCCGTTGGTCGGCATCGACCCCGATCGCCCCGCCGAACACTGTTCAAGATTGAACTACAGATTTGCCGAGGATTCCGCGCCAAACCCGTCGCTGCGCTCCATGGTGCTACTTTGAACTATCCGGGCTCCGGTCGTCGCGCCTGCGTCCCTCCTGGTTGCGCAGCCCCCTCGTGATAGTCGCCGGTGTGCCGCTGTGAAGCAGCCACTCCCGGTCCCTGCTCAGTAGTCAAAGTCGATCAACTCCGGCGCCGCGCTGGCGAGTGTTGAACGTTCGCGGTCGCCGGCTCCGCGCCGGCGCGTGTCAATCGGCATGTCTCTATCCGCGGGACCGCGGTACGGCTGTGCTGGCGCGTTGCCTCTGACGTCTCGTTCCTGCTTCTGAGCTTCGTCAGCAGCCCCGCGCTGGCGCATGTTGGCGACTGAGAGCGGGGGGTTGCGGGGGTTTGAGCGGCCTGACGAGTGGGGACCGGGCGCGGCATCGATGGGCGTCCACTGCGCGCCTCAGATTGGATCCAGCCGCCGAGGATGGCGGTAGCTCGTGGCGTTCGCGTAGGCGATGCGGGTGGCTGGCGCCTGGCCGTCGCCCCAGGCCTCGAGCTTGATGTCGCCGTTTCGCAGCCCGGCATGGCCTCGTCACCTAGTACTGAGCTCGTTCGCGACGCCTGCGGCGCGTAGCAAGGTGGCGCGGGAGGAGCGGCGGGGAAGCGGAGCCGTCTACGGCATGGCGGCGGCCGGCTCCCCACCGGCGTACTGGCGCTGAGAGAGATGGTTCAAAGTAGCACCATCGAGGTGGCTGACGGAATTCGCGCGAATTCCTCGGGAACTTCGTAGTTCAATCTGGAACAGTACTTGGCGCGGCGAACAGAGCCATGCCGATGGCCGCGCTAGCGCCGACGGCCCGCCACCCACGCGGGCGCCGACGGCCCGGTTCACCGCGCCAGCCGCTGAGCGCTCTGATTCTAAGGCCTACGCAGCCGAGACCGGTTGCGGCGTCGTGATCTCGTCGCACACCACGCGGTTGCGGCCGCCGCTCTTGGCTAGGTACATGGCCCGGTCGGCGCGATCGATGACTTGCTCGAGGGTTTCGTTGCCCGCATAGGTCGCGACACCGAAGCTGGCGGTGACGGGGATGAGCTCGCCGGAGCTGTCGACGATCTCGGTGTTGGCCAGCTGCTCTCGGATGCGTTCGGCGACCTGCTCGGCGCCGTCCAAAGCCGTGGACGGCAAGACGAGCACGAATTCTTCGCCGCCCCAGCGCGCCACGATGTCGCAGGTGCGTACGGCGCTGGAGAGGAGCTTGCCGACGGTGCTCAGCACCACGTCGCCGGAGGCGTGGCCGCGGCGATCGTTGATGTGCTTGAAGTGATCGACGTCGAGCAGGGCTACCGAGAGCTTGTCGCCGTAGCGCTTGGCGCGCGCGACTTCGCGGTTGGTGGACTCCAAGAAGGCACGGCGGTTCAGCAGCCCGGTCAAGGCGTCCGTCGTGGCCATCCAGCGTGATTCTTCCACCAGCGTGGCCATGCGCAGCGCACCGCCTAGCTCGCGAGAGATGGTGGCTACCAGCATGCGATCGTTGGGATCGACCGCGCGCGGCGCGAGCGCGAACATGCCGATCGCGTGGTCACCGAAGTGCACCGGCTCGGTGATCGGCGGTGGCCCTTCGGCGTCGGCCACGGCGTCGTCGTCCTCGATCAACACCGCCGGCGTGTCTTCCGGCAGTTGCAGCGCCTCGCGCGCCTCCTTCACGGCTTGGTCGCGCCGGGCGGGGCTGGTGTGCACCGCGAGCCGCAAGGGCGAGCGCCGCACGACGGCGATCCAGCGGTAGGTGGTGACCTGTGAGACGAACTGCGAGAGCAAATCTGCCAAGCGATCGAAGGATTCGCTGCTGCCCAGCCGCCGCACCTCCGCGGCGATCACGGAGTCGAACAAGGCGGCGTCGAGGTGCGTGGCGATGCGCTCGCGCACGTCGAGGCCCTGCGTGGAGGCCATCACGAAGAAGTCTTCAGGCTCCCCACGGGATTCGATCGCCTTGCGCAGCGCTCGCACCAGCTCGCCCATGCGACCTTTGGTAACGTAGGCGGCGGCTCCGGCCTGCTCCGCCCAGAAGTGGTTTCGGCGGCCCTCAGTGCCACGCAAGATGACGGGCACCTTCGCGGTTCCGGGCTCGGAGCCCAGCAGGCGGCACAGCTGCACCCCGGAGATGCTGGGCATGGACAGGTCCGCCACCACGGCGGCCGGCGGATCTTCGAGCGCTAGCACCGCGCCTTCGGCTCCATCCGCACACTCGATCACCGTGAACCCCTGCAGGCGCAGGCGCTCAGCCAGGACAGTGCGATGGCTGTCCGAGGCGTCGATCAGCAAGATGCGGGACGCGGGGCGCACCTGCGATTGAACGGCCGCACCCGCCCCAACTGAATCATCGGAAGGCATTTGCTTGTACGAGATAGGCCAGTCAGATCCTAACCAGTGGTAATCAAAACGTTTTCTGCTACGTTATGACGGTGAGCAAGTGGATCGGGCCTGCGCTGATGGCCGTGATGGCCGTGCTGGCAGAGGTCGCGCTGGGCCGAGCTGCCGGGGGGCCGGATGTGGCGTTCTTCCTCGGACGCTTCCATCCGCTGGTCGTCCACCTGCCGATCGGCTTCTTCCTGCTCGTGGCTGCGGGTGAAGCCGCCACCTTCCATCCGCAGCTCCGGCCGCGGGTGGAGCCGGTGTTGGGACTGCTCGTGCCGCTGTCCGCCGCTGCTGCCTTGGCAGCGTTCCTGATGGGGCAGCTGCTCGCGCTGGAGGGTGGGTTTCCGGCGCAGGCGCTCACGTGGCACCGGCGGCTCACGTTGCTGGCGGTCATCGGTATGGCTGCGTGTTGGGTCGCTTACGAGCGCGCGCAGCGTTCCGGCCATGGACGATGGCTGTACCGCGGCGTGATGGGCGGCACGCTCGGCTTGCTCTCGCTTGGCGCGCATTTCGGCGGCACCATGACGCGCGGCGAGGCTTACCTCTCCAAGTACGCGCCGGGTCCGCTCAAGCCGCTGCTCGGCAGCTCCGAGCCCGAAGCGAAGACAGGGCCGGCCCCGGTCGCGCCAGCTGGACCGGAGCCGCTCGTTTTCGCGCACGTGGTACAGCCGATCTTGAACCAGTACTGCGTGGAGTGTCACGGCGCGGAGAAGCAGAAGGGCAAGCTGCGCGTCGACTCGCTCGAGCAGCTCATGAAGGGCGGAGAAGGCGGCGCGTCGGTCGTCCCCGGCTCGGCTGCGAAGAGCGCGCTCCTCTCGCGCATGCTGCTGCCCCTGACCGACGACGATCGCATGCCGCCCGAGGGCAAGCCGAGCCCGAGGCCGGAAGAGCTCGCCCTGCTCGAATTTTGGTTGGATCGCGGCGCCTCGCCCACGCTCAAGGTGAAGGACGTGCTTGCGCCCGTCGTGAGTCGCGCGCTTCTTGAACGCGCTGCCGGCGCCACGTCGCCGCCGACGCAGCTGCCCGGCGCCAGCGCTGCGTCCTCGTCTGACGCGACGGCTAGCTCCGATGCCGCGCCCGCGTCGGACGCCGCCCCCACGCCGGGCACGTCGCCCGCGTCTGCGACCGGCGCTTCACCCACGCCTGTATCGACCTCGGAAGCAGCGCCGCCCGGCGACGGCGGTACGGCTCTCGCCAGCGCCGTAGCTTCGGGCGTCGCTCCCGCGGCGTTTCTCGGTACCTACTCCGTGAAGTGCCACGGTGCGCAGAAAGCGAAAGGCAAGCTGCGCGTGGACTCGACGGCGGCTCTCCTCAAAGGCGGAGCCGAAGGCCCGGCGCTGGTGCCCGGCCGCCCGGAGCAGAGCAGCGTCGTCACGCGCGTGCGCTTGCCGCTCTCGAGCGACGAGCACATGCCGCCCGCCAAAGAGCCGCAGCCCAGCGCCGCGGAGGTCGCGGCGTTTGCCGCCTGGATCCGCGCGGGTGGTCCCACGAGCGCTGCCAGCACG
>JAEYOT010000155.1 GCA_023411445.1 Pseudomonadota bacterium | reverse complement strand
CGGCCGCGCCACGCCGTGCTGGCTGGCTTGACGGCCGAGGGGGTACTGGTGCTGCTCGCGCTCTTGGGCGGCGCATTGCCGGACTGGCTGGCCCTTTTCGGCGCGCTGTTCGCCCTTTCAGCGCTGGGCGCGGCCGGCTGCGGCTTGGGCGCCCTGCTGGCGCGCCGAAAAGCGGCTCCGCGCTAGCTCCCGTCACGGCCGTTTCAATGATGCTACCCTTGACCCATCCCGGAGATCCGAGCCGCCCATGAGTGTCGATCAAGAGCTAGCGCGAGCAGTCGAGGAAGCGGAAGCCGAAGCCAGTGTGCCGGCGGTCGCTCAGGGTGAGGCCCCTGCGGCGCCCCCACCCAACAAGCCCAAGCGCAGCCTCGGCCTGCTGGCGGCGCTGCTCGTGATCGTCGGCGCGGTGCTGGCGCTGGTGTTCACCAGCTTCGAAGGCTCCGCCATCTACTCCGTCGGGGTGGATCAGCTGCTCAAGGAGCCGGACCGTTACGAGCAGCGCAACGTGCGCGTCAAAGGCATGCTCGTGAAGGGCACGCTGGCTCGCCGGGATGACCCGTGCGAGTACCGCTTCAAGCTGCAGGAGAAGGGCCAGATCCTCGCCGTGCAGTACCCGCAGTGCGTCGTGCCGGACACGTTCCGTGACATGCCGGGTATGGACGTGGAGGTCACGGCGGAGGGCAAGATGGGGCCGAACGGCGCCTTCCAGGCCACGCACATCATGGCCAAGTGCCCCTCCAAGTACGAGATGCAGCAAAAGTCCATGAACGGTGAGATCGCGCCGCACGCCGGTCAGCAAGCCTCGCCCCTGCAAACGCTGTCTCAGAAAGACTGAGCGAGGATCAAGATGTGGGATCGCTTCTTGCGCGCCTGCCGGCGTGAGCCGGTGGACGTCACGCCGGTGTGGTTCATGCGCCAAGCGGGGCGCTACATGGAGGAGTACCGCGCGCTCAGGAAGAAGCACACGCTCATTGAGCTGTGCAAGAGCCCGGAGCTGGCGACCGAGGTCACGCTGCAGCCGGTCAAAGCGCTGGGCGTGGACGCGGCCATCCTGTTTGCGGACATCCTGCTCCCGCTCGAGCCGCTGGGCGCCCCGTTCGAGTTCGCCGCCGGCGAAGGCCCGGTGATTCACGATCCCGTGCGCAGCAAGGCCGGCGTCGACAAGCTGCGACTGTTCGCGCCCGAGGAGGGCCTCGGCTACGTGCTTGAAGCCGTGCGCTCCATCCGCCGCGAGCTGGACGGCAAGACGCCGCTGATCGGCTTTGCTGGCGCGCCGTTCACGCTCGCCAGCTACCTGATCGAGGGCGGCGGCAGCAAGAGTAAGGACTACGCGATCACCAAGCGCATGATGTACCGCGAGCCCGCGGTGTGGCACGCGCTGATGGAGAAGCTGGCGGAGGTCACCCGCCGCTACCTGCACGCGCAGATAGAAGCCGGCGCGCAAGCGGTCCAGCTGTTCGATAGTTGGATCGGCGCGCTGTCACCGGACGACTACGTCACCTTCATCCAGCCGCACGTGCGCCACATCCTCTCCAGCGTGGAGCAGACCGGCGTGCCCGTCATTCACTTCGGCACCGGCACCGCCATGCTGCTCCGCCTGCAGAAGGAAGCGGGCGGCAGCGTGATCGGCGTGGACGCCAAGACGCCGCTGGATTGGGCGCGCCAGCAGCTCGGACCCGACGTGGCCGTGCAGGGCAACCTCGACAACCTCTTGCTGGACGCCCCGCGCGATTTGCTCGCCAGCCGCGTGAGGGACGTGCTCCGTCGCGGCGGCGGCCGCGGCCACATCTTCAACCTCGGCCACGGCATCCTGCCGGAGACGAACCCGGACGCCGTGAAGTACGTGGTGGACCTCGTGCACGCCCAGCCCGCGGCGTCCTGAGCCGACGCGCGTAGTAGTGAAATCTCTCGTAAAGTCCGGAGCTTGCGATGATTGTTGCTGGTCTGGCAACACTGACACGCTCTGCAGGTGGCTAGTAGCTCGGGCTGGAAGACAGCACGTTGTGGCACACGCAGCCGGCACCCAAACAACGAAAGCAACCGCCGGCTAGGGAGGCACACATGACTTGGACCATCGATAAGACGCACAGTGACGTAGGTTTTGCGGTTCGGCACATGATGATCAGCAACGTGCGCGGCAAATTCGAGCGCTTCGACGCTGACGTGACGTTAGACCCGCAGAACCTCGCGGCTGCCAAGGTGACGGCTCGCATCGAGACCGCGAGCGTGAACACCGGCGTCGAGCAGCGCGACGCGCACCTGCGCTCCGCGGACTTCTTCGACTCGGAGAAGCACCCGGTGATGGAGTTCACCAGCACGAGCGTGAAGCAGAGCGGCAGTAGCGTTGAAGTGACTGGCAACCTGAAGATTCGCGACGCAGTCCACGAGATCACGCTCAAGGGCGAGCTCGAAGGACCCGGCAAGGATCCGTGGGGTAGCACGCGCGTCGGCTTCAGCTTGAGCGGCGAGATCGAGCGCGAGAAGTGGGGCCTGAACTGGAACCAAGCGCTCGAGACCGGTGGCGTGCTGGTCGCCAAGAAGGTGAAGATCACCATCGAAGCGCAGCTGGTGCAGCAAGCCTGACGGCGCGAGCGCGGGTCACATCGCGGGCGGCTACCCAGCGTGGGTAGTACGTCCGCGAGGCGCGGCGCTCAGCGGCACCTGGCCCCGCTACGTGAGCCTGCTGCAAAGGGGGCTGCGGCAGTGGCAGCACCCTTCAGGGAGGCTGGGTTCCGGTGCATGGATTCGAACCACGATTCAGGGATTCAAAGTCCCTTGTCCTGCCTTTAGACGACACCGGAGTAAGTCGGGGGCCGCATGCGTACAACGTCCAGCGGTAGCGTCAAGCTGCTTGTAGGCCGGGGTGGCGAGTGCGGTTTCCGGGCCGGATTATTGGGCGCTGCGACGGGGCTGGGAACCCGCCGGCCGTTTGGTTGTCGGGGATGGTACGGTCGCGGTTCAGCTCGAGATGGAGCCCGAGGACAAGGAAGAAGCGCGCTTCATTGCGCGGCTGGCGTCGCGAGACGAGCGGGCCTTCAACGAGCTGGTGGTGCTGTACCAAGAGCGAGTCTTTCGCATCCTCTTGCGCATGCTGGGCCGGCGCGACGAAGCCGAGGACATGGCGCAAGAGGTGTTCGTCCAGGTGTTCAAGGCGGTCGGGACCTTCCGCGGGGACTCCAAGCTGAGCACGTGGATTTATCGCATCGCCGTCAACCTGTGTAAGAACCGGGTCAAGTACTTGAAGCGCCGGCGGAGCGAGGCGCAAGACGAGTACGAGGCGCTGGCGGATCGCTCGGAGCTGAGCGCTGGTAGCGGCGTGACCTCCGGCGACGTGGCGCGCCCCGATCAGATGGTCGAGGGCATGCAGCTCGAGCGCGTGGTGCACGCCTGCATCGTCGAGCTGGATCCGGATTTTCGCGAGGTGCTGATCCTGCGCGACGTGGAGGACCTGAGCTACGAGGAGCTGAGCGAGGTCACGGGCTTGCCGGACGGGACCGTGAAGAGTCGGCTTCATCGCGCGCGCGCGATGCTGAAACAAGCCGTCGAGCGTAAGATGGGAGAGAAGGCCAGATGAGCGAGGCCGACGAAGAGCAGCGAGCCCTAGCGGGCTCCGGCGAAGAGCCGAGAGCGGCGGCCGGCGAGGAGCTGAGCGCGGACCTGCTCTCGGCGTTGAAGGGCGGCAAGCTCGAGCAGGCCCCGCCCGACGTGCTGAGCGGCTTTCAGCGCAAGCTGCGCGAGCGTAGCCGCGGCAAATTCTACGCGGATGGCTGGTCTACCAGTCGTCACCCGCCGATCAATACGTACCTGATCACGAGCCTGATGATGCTGGCCGTGCTCGGCATCATCTACGCGCTGCTCACGCCGCTCTCGGGTGAGCCAGGGCCTGTCGACAACACCCCGCAGCCCGTCCGGGTGATCCCGGCACAGCAGCATGAGTGACAAGCGCGTCCTCACCCTCGAGCCGATCGGCGTCGTGCGTTCGCCCTTCACGGAGAAGATGCAGGCGCCGCGCCAGCCCGGCGTGCCCGAAGCGGCAGATGGAAGCGTCCAGCTTTACAGCGGGAGGGACTTCGAGCACGCGCTCGAAGATCTGTCGACCTTCCGCTTCATCTGGCTGCTATTTTGGTTCGATCGCGCCGTGGGTTGGCGCCCGAAGGTGTTGCCGCCGCGCAGCACCCAGCGCCGCGGCGTGTTCGCGACGCGCTCGCCGCACCGCCCGAACCCGATCGGCATGAGCTTGGTGGAGCTCAGCGGTATCGACGGCCTCACGCTATCGTTGAAGGGCATCGACCTGTTGGACGGCACGCCTGTGCTCGACATCAAGCCGTACATTCCGTACGCGGACTCGCGCGTGGGCGCCGGCCACGGTTGGTTGGACGAGCAGGTGATCCCCAAAGATCCGCTGCAGGCCTTCGAGGTTCTGTTCTCGGAGCAGGCGCAGGCGGAGCTGGCCATCTTGAGCGGCTTTCAGGTGGAGCTCGAGCCTGCGATCCGGCAGGTGTTGGAGCTGGGTCCGGAGCCGCACCCCTATCGCCGCATCCGCAAGGTGGGGACAGGCGGTGTGCTAGCGCTGAAGGACTACCGCGTGCTGTTCACGGCCGAGGGGCGGCGCATCACGGTGCAGGCCATCAGCAGCGGCTATCGCCCCAAGCAGCTGGCCACCATGACGGATGAAGGGCTCGCCCCGCACCGCGCCCTCGCGGAAAGCTCGCGCGGTCGCTTGTGATTTGGGCCCGGCTTGCGGACCGCAAAAAGCTGTGAGAAGCTGGATGAGTTCCGAGCTTCGGACGAACCCTAACGCAGAAAGGAGCCCCGAATGACTGCCCAAGCCATCGCCGTCCGCTCTTTCTGCGGACGCTGCTGAAACCACCTCGGTCGCTACGCGGCTGAGGCTCACCGTCGATTCGCCTCGCGCGGATCACCCGATCGCGTGCACGGCGCGCGATCTCAGCCGCAACCTGATGCATCAGGGGTTTTCGATGTTCGAGTTTCATGCGCCCGAGCTCATCGAGCTGGGTTTGACGCCTTTTTTCTTGCAGCAACTCCACGCCTTGGCCGAGGGCGACGACGCGACCCTCGCCGAGTGCGTGGTGGGCCGCATCGCCTGTGAGCGACGCGGCGAATACGAAGTGCTCACCGCGAGCGGCGCTCGCCGCGCCTCACTGAGCGGTCGCCTCGAGCACGAGCTCTCGCACGACGAGCGCCCGTCGGTGGGCGACTGGGTGGTGCTGGCGCCTGCCGAGCCGGTGGGGCGCGTGCAGCGCGTGCTGGAGCGACAAAGCGTGCTGCGCCGCGTGGAGGTGTTCGGCTCGTCGCGCGCGCAAACGTTGGCCGCCAACGTGGACCTGTGCTGCATCGTGGCAGCCTTGACCGCCTTGGACACCAGCGCGCACGCGCAGCGCCGCGCGCTCAATCCACGGCGCCTCGAGCGCTACTTGCGCATGGCGCGCGCTAGCCAGGTGCCGGCGCTGGTGCTGGTGAACAAAGCGGACGTGCTGCCGGCAGAGCTGGCTGAAGAGCGCGTGCGTGATTTGAAGGACGAGCTGCACGGCGCGCGCGTGCTGCTCGTGAGCGCGCAGACCGGCCTGGGCCTTCAGCCGCTGCTGCAGGAGCTGCCCGCCGGCACCAGCGCCGTCCTGCTCGGCTCCTCCGGCGTTGGCAAGTCCACGCTGGTGAACGCCTTGCTCGGCGAGCAGGCGCAGCGCATCGGCGCGGAGCGGGCGGGCGACACGCGCGGCCGTCACACCACCACCGAGCGCCAGCTCTTGCGCTTGTCGAGCGGCGCGCTCTTGATGGACACGCCCGGCATGCGTGAGCTAGCGCTATGGGCCGACGCTGACACGGACGTGAGCTCCAGCGGCTTCGAAGAGATCGACGCCTTGGCTGGGGCTTGCCACTTCCGCGACTGTCGTCACGAAGGGGAGCCGGGCTGCGCGGTGGCGGCGGCGGTGGAGGGGGGCAGCCTCTCGCGCGAGCGGCTCGAGCACGCGCACAAGCTGGCACGGGAGCTCCGCTACCAGCAAGCTCGCGTGGACGTGCGGCTGCGCTCCGAGCAGCAGCAGCGGCGCAAGGTGATCGCGCGGGCGGCGCGGGAGCGCATGAGAGAGAAGGGGCGCAGCTAGTCCACGAGCCAGCTTTGCTCGAGAGCGCCCGGCTTGGAATTTTCATGCTCCGGGCGCTTTCGGCGGCGACATTGAATGTCGGCGCGGCATCTGTAACCATTCAGCATGGTGAAGGGGCCCGACGTACTGACTCCCGAACAGCGTGCGGCGGAGCTGGAGCGCCCGCGGCCACGGCAGCTGCCGATCGCACCGGCGGCGCCGCGTGCGCTCCGCCGCCTGCCGCTGGCCGACACGGTCCGGCCGCAAGACGTGCAAGCGCGCCCGATCTACGCGGTGTGGGAGATCACGCTGGCGTGCGACTTAGCGTGTCGCCACTGCGGCTCACGCGCCGGTCACGCGCGCGAAGACGAGCTGTCGACGGCAGAGTGCCTGGACTTGGTCGGGCAGATGGCGGACCTGGGCGTGATGGAGGTCACGCTGATCGGCGGCGAGGCGTACCTGCGAGATGATTGGACCGAGATCGTGCGGGAGATCCGGCGCCGCGGCATGTCCGCGACCATGACCACCGGAGGTCGGGGCATCACGGCCGAGCGCGCGCGCCAGGCCAAGGAAGCGGGACTCGAGTCCGTGAGCGTGTCGATCGACGGCAGCGAGGCGACGCACGATCGCCTGCGCGGCGTGAAAGGCTCGTACCGGGCTGCGTTCCAAGCGATGGACCATTTGCGTGCGGCCGGAGTGCGCGTGTCGACCAATACGCAGATCAATCGCCTCACGCTGCCGGAGCTGCCGGAGTTGCTGGAGGCGCTGGCTCAGCACGGTGGCCACAGCTGGCAGCTGCAGCTCACGGTGCCGATGGGGCGCGCCGCCGATGAGCCGGACGTGCTGTTCCAGCCGTACGACATGCTGGAGCTGTTCCCGCTGCTGGGGCAGCTCAAAGCGCGAGCCGAGGAGCTTGGCGTCCGGATCTGGCCGGGGAACAACATCGGCTACTTTGGCCCGTACGAGACGGCGCTGAAGGGCACCATGCCGCGCGGTCACGGCGCGTCCTGCGGGGCAGGGCGCGGCACGCTCGGCATCGAAGCGGACGGCGCGATCAAGGGTTGCCCGTCGCTGCCGACCGAAGCGTGGACGGGCGGAAATATCCGCGACGCCTCGCTCAAGGACATTTGGGAGCGCTCGGCGCCGCTGCGCTACACCCGCGATCGCACGGTGGAGGATCTGTGGGGCTTCTGCCGTACTTGTTATTACGCCGACGAATGCCGGGCGGGCTGCACCTGGACCAGCTTCGTGTTTTTCGGCCGCGCCGGTAACAATCCATATTGCCATCATCGCGCGCTCGAGATGCAGCGGCGCGGGGTGCGCGAGGTGGTGTCGCGCGTGGCGATGGCGCCGGGTGCGCCTTTCGACTATGGTAGGTTCGAGCTTCGGGAGGAGACGGTATGACCTTGGTGCCTTGTCCGCACTGCGCGCGGCACGTTCGTCAGCAGGAGAGCGAGTGTCCGTTTTGTAGCGCTGCGCTCGCGCTGCCACCGGTCGCGCCGGTGTTGCCGCGCCGCATGAGCCGCGCGGCGACCTTCGCGTTCGGCGCCACGCTCGCCGGGGCCACGTCGCTCGTAGGCTGCGGGGGTGATTC
>JAEYOT010000119.1 GCA_023411445.1 Pseudomonadota bacterium | reverse complement strand
CTGCTCGACACCCTGAGCCGCGCATCCGCATACTGTGCATGGGTTCAGCTCCCGGTGTTCAGTAAAATGAAAGCCCGGCCCCGGTCGAGACGCACGGATGAGGAGGACGCGAGAGATGGCGCAATCTACGGTTGTCGGTGAGGAGAAGGTGAAGACCACTGCTGCCAGCGAGGCGCCCAAGCGAGGCCAGAAGGGCGGCGCCACCTTCAAGGCTCGCTACACCCAGCCGGGTGAAGATCCGCTCAAGGGCGTGGTGTGGGAGCGCCGCCAAAGCCTGATCACCAACCCGGACGGCTCCGTCGTCTTCAAGATGGAGGGCGCCGAGATCCCCGCGGAGTGGTCGCAGCTGGCGACGGACATCGTCATCTCGAAGTACTTCCGTAAGGCGGGGCTGCACGGCAATAAGGACGCGGGCGAGACGAGCGTGCGCCAGGTGGTGCACCGCATCGCGCATACCATCCGCAGCGCCGGTGAGCGCTTCGGCAACTACTTCGCCACCCCGCAGGACGCCGAGACGTTCGAGGCCGAGCTCACTTGGCTGATGACCAACCAGTACGGCGCGTTCAACTCGCCGGTCTGGTTCAACTGCGGCTTGTTCCACGAGTACGGCATCACGGGCTCGGGCGGCAACTGGGCCTGGGACGAGGCGCGGGCGGACGTGGCGGAGACCACCAACGCGTACGAGCGCCCGCAGTGCTCGGCCTGCTTCATCCAAGCGGTGCCGGACGACCTGATGGGCATCTACGACTTGGTCAAGTCCGAGGCGCGCCTGTTCAAGTACGGCTCCGGCACGGGCTCGAACTTCAGCGCCATCCGCGGCAAGCAAGAGAAGCTCTCGGGCGGCGGCACCTCCAGCGGCTTGATGAGCTTCCTGGAGGTCCTGGATCGGGCTGCCGGCGCCACCAAGAGCGGCGGCACCACGCGTCGCGCCGCCAAGATGGTCTGCCTGGACATGGACCACCCGGAGATCGTGGACTTCATCCAGTGGAAGACGCGCGAGGAGCGCAAGGCCAAGGCGCTGATCGCCGCCGGCTACGACAGCGACTTCAACGGCGAGGCCTACCACACGGTCAGCGGGCAGAACTCGAACAACTCCGTGCGCGTCACGGACGAGTTCATGCGCGCCGCAGCGGCCGGCGGAACGTGGCAGACGATCGCGCGCACCACCGGCAAGGTGGTGGAGGCGCACAGCGCCAGCGAGCTGTGGGACATGGTGGCGGAGTCCGCCTGGGCCTGCGCCGATCCGGGCGTGCAGTACGACACCACCATCAACCACTGGCACACCTGCCCCAACACCGGCAAGATCAACGCCAGTAACCCGTGCTCCGAGTACATGTTCTTGGACGACACGGCCTGCAACCTGTCGTCGCTGAATCTCACCAAGTTCTTGGATGAGAGCGGCCAGTTCGACGTCGAAGGTTACCGCCACGCGGTGGACATCTTCTTCACCGCGCAGGAAATCCTGGTCGACCTATCCAGCTACCCGACGCAAAACATCGCGCGAAACTCGCACGACTACCGCCCGCTCGGCCTCGGCTACGCCAACCTGGGCACGCTGTTAATGCTCTTGGGCATCCCGTACGATTCGGACAAGGGCCGCGCCATCGCCGGCGCGCTGACGGCTATCCTGTGCGGCCGCGGCTACGCGGTCAGCGCCGAGATCGCCGCGAGCAAAGGCGCCTTCGCCGGCTTCGAGAAGAACCGCGAGCCCATGCTGCGCGTCATGCGCCAGCATCGCGATGCGGCGTATGCCATCGATCGCGAGCAATGCCCGGAGTACCTGTGGAAGGCGGCCGTTCAGGACTGGGACGCGGCGGTCCAGCTGGGCGAGCAGCACGGCTACCGCAACGCGCAGGCTACCGTGCTCGCTCCCACCGGCACGATCGGCCTGCTGATGGACTGCGACACCACCGGCATCGAGCCGGACTTCGCGTTGGTCAAGTTCAAGAAGCTGGCGGGCGGCGGCTACTTCAAAATCGTCAACCAGTCCGTGCCGGAGGCGCTCAAGCGGCTGCGCTATTCGGACGCGCAGATCAGCGAGATCGTGGCGTACGTGTCCGGCACCAACACGCTCTTGGGCGCGCCCCACGTCAACCGCCATAGCCTCAAGCAAAAGGGCCTGAACGATGAGGACCTGAGCAAGATCGAGGCCGCCCTGCCTGGCGTGTTCGATCTTGGCCTGGCCTTCGCGCCCTGGGTGCTAGGGCGCGACGCCTACGACCGCCTCGGCATCGCCGCCGAGCGCGTGGCTCAGCCGGGCTTCAGCCTGCTCAAGCACCTCGGCTTCACCCCCGCGCAGATCGAGGAAGCCAACGACGTCATCATCGGTCGCATGACGATCGAAGGCGCGCCGCACCTGCGTGAAGAGCACTACGCGGTGTTCGACTGCGCCAACCGCTGCGGCCGCACGGGCCAGCGCTTCTTGGCGCCGATGGCGCACGTGAAGATGATGGCGGCGGCGCAGCCGTTCTTGTCCGGCGCGATCAGCAAGACCGTCAACTTGCCGAACGACGCCACGGTCGAGGACGTGAAGCAGATCTACGAAGAGGGCTGGAAGCTCGGGCTCAAGGCCGTCGCGCTCTACCGCGACGGCTGCAAGGCGTCGCAGCCGCTCTCCACCACCAGCAAAGAGCGCTCGGAGGACGGCGACAAGCAGGAGGTCACCCCGCAAGCCGCCGCGGCGATCGCGCCGGTGGTGGCCGCAGCCGCCGCGCAGGCGGCGCCGCGCCCGGAGGGGCACCGCGTGCGCCTGCCGCAGAAGCGCCGCGGCTTCCCGCAGGAGGCGCACGTGGGCGGCCACGAGGTGTTTTTGCGCACCGGCGAGTACGAGGACGGCTCGCTCGGCGAGATCTTCATCGACATGCACAAGGAGGGCGCTGCCTTCCGCTCGCTGATGAACTGCTTCGCCATGGCCGTCTCGGTCGGGCTGCAGTACGGCGTGCCGCTGTCGACGTTCGTGGAGCAGTTCACGTTCACGCGCTTCGAGCCGCACGGCGTGGTCTCGGGTCACCCGAACATCAAGTTCTCGACCAGCATCGTGGACTACATCTTCCGCGTGCTGGGCGTGGAGTACCTGCGCCGCTACGACTTCGCCCAGGTCAAGCCGTCGGAGGACGCAGCCGGCATCGAAGACCCCACGGTGCCGAAGCTCGTCGCGGAGGACGGCGGCTCCCCTACCAGCATCGCGCCGCCCAGCCCGTCGTCGATCCCGCCGCTCACGCTGGCAGCAGGCGCCGCCAATGCCAATCCCTCGCCCTTCGCAGCGGAGAGCCACGGCGCGCTCGACGCGCAACTGGAGGAAATGATGGGCGACGCGCCGGTGTGCGACGGTTGCGGTCACATCACGGTGCGTAACGGCGCCTGCTACAAGTGCCTGAACTGCGGCAACTCGATGGGTTGCAGCTAAGCGGCGGCAGCGCTCACGGACCTCGAGGGCGCGGACCTGGCGCAGCGCCCGAGCCGCCGAGAGCGGCGCGCAGGACCTTACCGGCGACGCTCGGGTGGAGCAGGTGCGTGGGCGGCTCCAGCAGGTGCATCACGCGCGCGAAGCGGCGATACACGTCGTCGTCTTGCGCCGTGAGGCGGTGGACGTGGCCGGTGTACCAATGTTTGAACGCCGTGCCGAGCGGGCGCTGCCCTCTCACCTCCGGGAAGCGAAAGTCTTCCCCGGTCGACAGCTCCCACGCGGCTTCGTAGGCGCGCGGCACCCGGCGCCAGTAGCCGGCTGCCACGTCTGGCTCCGCGCAAGCGTCGCGTAGCGCCTGAGCCGAGAGCGCGGCCACGGTCATGCCCTGGCCAAACACCGGATCCACGCTGCACAGCGCGTCGCCGATGGCCACGGTGCTCGGCGGCGTGCGCCTGAGCGCGGCGTATTGACGCAGGCGCGCGCCGCGGTAGCGGAAGCGCTGAAAATCCGAGACGCGCTTGGCGCCCGCCAAGAGCTCAGCCAGCTCTGGCTGCGGCAAGCTGCGCGCAAATGCGAGGAAGCCGGCGTCCTCGGCCGGTGCCTGCTCACCGCACCAACCAAACAAGGAGACGAGCAGCTCACCCGTCTCGACCGGCAGCGCCGCCACCGCGCGCCGACCGTGCGGCGGCTCTGGGTAGATCAAGATCCCCAGCCAGTCGCGCTTCAACGCCGAGCGAAAGCGCGCCGACGTGTAGGAGACGTCCACCTGCACGGACTGCTCGCGCGGCCGCGCGTAGCCGGCGTCAGCGAGCCAGTCCGGCAGCTGCGAGCCCCTGCCGGAGGCGTCGACCAGCAGCTCTGCCCGCAGCTCGGAGTCGCCCAGCACGACGCACGGCACCCCGCCGGGCCATGTCACGCGCTCGACCAGCTCGCGGCGCAGCTCCACATTGGGTAGCCTGAGCACCCAGTGTCGTAGCTCCTCCTCCAGCAACAAGCGACTCTGCGCGTGGGCCTTCACACCACACTCGAAGCGCCGCTTCCAAACGCCGAAATGGAACCAGTTGTTGTGCTGGCTCATGTCCACGTAGCGACCACCGCGCGCTGCGATGGCGTCGAACAAGCCCGGACACTCCCGCGCGAGCACGGCCGAGCCGGCCGCGAGCAGCACGTGCACGTGCTGGGCTTGTGGCACGCCGCGGCGATGCCCCGAGCCGCTCACGTCGTCGCGCTCGAGCAAGACGACGCGTGAGTAGTGATCGCTGAGCACGCGCGCGGCCAGTAGCCCCGCCACGCTACCGCCGATCACGGCCGCCACCTCACGCGCCATCGCTCCCTCCTAGCACGGGCGTCGAGGGCCTCTGACACGCGCCGTGAAAGGGGGGGCAAGGCGGAGCCGGAGCCGCCCTCGGCGGAGCGGCGCCGTAGCCCCGCGGGCCACGCGCCGTGCTCCGCGGCAGCCGGCCGGCTGCTGCTCGGTCCAATCAAGCTAAAAATACCGCGAGTTAGGCCTATTTCGCTTTTCGGACGTCTACGCTAGAAACATGACCATGAAGCCGCTTCGCTCGGTTGTCGCGATCATTGGTTCCGGGTTCTTGCTTTCGGTCCTGGCCTCGGGCTGCAAGAAAGACGAGCCGCCGCCCCCCCTCCCGTCGGCTCCCGCCACGGCCTCAACG
>JAEYOT010000049.1 GCA_023411445.1 Pseudomonadota bacterium | reverse complement strand
ACCAATCACCGTCCGGGCAGTCCGTAGCCGCCGTGGCCGGGCGGGAGGAAAGCGCGCTGACGAGGGCACAGGCGACGAGGGCGGGGTGACGCATGACCGGCCCGAGCCTAGCAGCTTGTCGTGATCCTCGCCTCGGGGCGACGCTCGGTTTGCAAAGTGCTAGGACGCGGCCCGTGGCAAGCGTCGTGCTAAAGGCAGGACACGTCCAGCCGGTCTGGGCGGGTCACCCGTGGGTGTTCGCGCAAGCGGTCGAGCGCGTCGAGGGCGGCGCCCGGCCCGGCGGTGAAGTGGAGGTCAAGGACGCACGCGGCAACTTCTTGGGCCGCGGGTTGTACTCGCCAGGGTCAGCCATCCCGGTCCGGCTGCTGACGCGCGATCGAGAGCGCCACGTGGACGCTCAGCTGCTCGGCGAGCGCCTGACGGCGGCCATCGCGCGCCGCAAGCGGCTGGGCCTGCCCTCGCGCGAGACGAACGCCGTGCGCTTGGTCCACGCCGAGGGAGACGAGCTACCCGGCTTGATCGTCGATCAGCTGGGTGACGTGCTGTCGGTCCAGTTCGGCACCATCGGCATGAAGCAGCGCGAGAGCGTGATCTTGGACGCGCTGGAGCGCAGGCTCTCGCCGCGCGCCATCGTGGATCGCAGCTCCGAGCGCGCGGCCAAGAGCGAGGGCTTCGCCGCCGGTACCGGCGTGGTGCGGGGCGACCCAGCGCTCAGCCACTTCGACGTGGTCGAGCACGGTCTGCGCTACAGCATCCCGCTCGAGCTCGGCCAGAAGACGGGGTTCTACGTGGACCAGCGGGACCTCCGCGCGCGCGTGGCCGAGCTCGCGCGCGGCCAGCGCGTGCTGGACACGTATGCGTTCGTCGGAGCGTTCGCGCTCGGCGCGGCGCGCGCGGGCGCCGTGGAGGTGGAGGCGGTGGACCAGAGCGCGCTCGCGCTCACCGTCGCGGCGGACGCCGCCAGGCGCAACGGCCTGGAAGGCAAGGTGCGCTTCGAGTGCGAGGACTCCGTGCAGGCGCTGGATCGCGCCGGCAAGCACGGTGGCTTCGACCTGGTGATCTGCGATCCGCCCAAGCTTGCTCCCACGCGGGCCGCGCGCCAGCGAGCGCTCGGCTCCATGCGCAAGTTGTCCGCACAAGCAGCGCGCGCCACGCGCCCCGGCGGCGTGCTGGTGCTGTGCAGCTGCTCGGCCGCCATCGGCATGAACGAGCTCACGCGCGTGCTGTCCATGGGCGCAGCCGACGTAGGCCTACGCGCCATCGTCACCGAGCGCTTCTTTCAGGGCGCGGACCACCCGGTGCCGGCTGCGTTCCCGGAGGGCCTGTATTTGAGCTCGATCATCGCCGAGGTCGGCAGGGGCTGAGATGCGACCGCTCGGCGAGCTCAGCCGTGACGCCGCGCTCCGCCTGCGCGGCGTCGCCTTCGATCTGGACGACACGCTGCTGGACCACGGCCGGCTGCTGGAGGGCACCTACTCCGCGCTGTTTCGTCTGCTGGAAGACGGGCTCACGCTGTACGGCGTCACCGGGCGTCCGGCAGGTTGGGCTGAGGTGCTGACGCGCGTCATGCCCGTACGAGCGGTGATCGCCGAGAACGGCGCGGTCGCGTGCGTGCGCCGCGGGGAGCGCGTCATCGTGCAGGACTCCGTGTCGGCAGAGGCGCGCCGCGCGCGGCAGCTGCGCTTGGAGCAGGTAGTCGCACAGCTGCGCGAGCAGCTGCCCGACTTGCAGCCGGCCGACGACGTGAGAGCGCGCATCTCGGACTACACCTTCGACATCGGTGAGCACCAACGCGTGCCACCCCAGCGGGTCGCTCAGGCCGTCGCCTACTTGCGCGAGGCGGGCGCGCGCACCTTCGTGTCGAGCGTCCACCTGCACGCCACGTTCGACTACGCGGACAAGGCGAGCGCCGCCGTGCGACTGCTCGCTGAGGACACGGGGCTCGACGCGACCGCAGTCCGTCACGCCTTCGCCTACCTGGGCGACAGCGAGAACGACGCCTCCTGCTTCGCCGCCTTCCCGCTGAGCATCGGCGTCGCCAACCTGCGCGGTCGACCCACGTTACGTCCGGCTTTTCTCACGCGGGCGGCGATGGGCGCCGGCGTGGCCGAGGCCGCCAGCGTCCTGCTGAGCCTTCGCCAGAAGCTGTGATAAAAGACCCCACCGTGACGACGTCCCAACTCGATCTCGTAGCGCTCGGCAAGAGCCACCTGTACCCGAACTACCGCCAGCCTCCGCTGGTGCTGACGCGCGGCGAGGGCTCGCGTGTGTGGGACGCCGCAGGCAAGCAGTACTTCGATCTGTTCGCCGGCATCGCCGTGAGCACGCTCGGCCACGGTCATCCGCGACTGGCGGGCGCCATCGCGGAGCAGGCCAAGCAGCTCCTGCACGTCTCCAACTATTTCTACAATCAGCCCAACGTGGAGCTAGCGGCCAAGCTGTGCCGCTTGACCGCGATGGACCGCGTGTTTTTCTGCAACTCGGGCACCGAGGCGATCGAAGCCAGCCTGAAGCTTGCGCGGCGCCACTTCTTCGCGAAGGGTGAGCGCGATCGTCTCCGCATCATCGCGTTCGAGAACTCCTTTCACGGCCGCACGCTGGGCGCGCTCGCCGCCACCGGCCAGCCCAAGTACAAGGACGGCTTCGGTCCCCTGCCCGGCGTCACGCACGTCCCCTACGGTGACGTCGCGCGCGTGCGGCAAGAGATGGGGCCGGACGTCGCCGGCATCCTGGTCGAGGCCGTTCAAGGCGAAGGCGGCGTCTTGCCGGCTCCGCCCGGCTTTTTGGCAGCGCTGCGCGACATCGTGGATGAAGCGGGCGCGCTGCTGATCGCCGACGAAGTGCAGACCGGCGTCGGGCGCACCGGCACCTTTTTGGGCTTCGAGCACGACGGCGTGAAGGCGGACGTGGTCGCGCTGGCCAAGGGCCTGGGCGGCGGCGTACCGATCGGAGCCATGCTGTGCCGTGCGCCGCTTTCGGAGGCGCTACCGCCCGGCAGCCACGGCTCCACGTTCGGCGGCAACCCCTTGGCGTCTGCGGCGGCGCTCGCGGTGTTGGAGGTGCTGGAGCAAGAGGGCCTGCTGGCCCAGGTGCGCGAGCGTGGCGCCGAGCTTGCGCAGCGATTGACGGAGCTGCAAGCCAAGCACGCCAGGCTGGTAGCGGCGACGCGTGGTCGCGGCCTGCTCCAAGCCTTGGTGCTGAAGGACGACGTGGACGCGCGCGCGCTGCTGGGCAAGCTGCAGGACGCTGGCGTGCTCGTCACCGTCGCTGGTGGCCAAGCGCTACGCGTCTCCCCCCCGCTCAACATCACGTCGAGCGAGCTCGGCGCTGCGCTCGACATCGTCGATCGCGTCTTCGGCGCGTGGCCATGAGCGCTGCAGCGGAGACGCTGCCGTGCTCGAGCTGTTTGCAGCCGGTAGATCCGCTGCGCGCCGCGCGCGTCGCGTGCTTCGACGAGCGCTTCCGCTATTTTTGCAGCACCAGCTGTGAAGAGCGCTACCGGCAGGGTGAGCCCTCGCGCTCCGAGCCTAGGC
>JAEYOT010000431.1 GCA_023411445.1 Pseudomonadota bacterium | reverse complement strand
CGCGGCGCGGCCGCGCGCGGCGGCGCCGTCGCCATCTCCGGCAGCGTGGTCGGCGCCGGTATCGCGGCTGGCGTGGGCGCGGGCCTGGGCGCGGCGCTGGGCATGGCCTCGGAGCGCGTGACGGAAGAGCGCTCGCTGCGCGTGTTCGAGAAGCACCGCATCGCCGCGCTGGAGCGCGGGCTCGAGGTGCGCGGCCATTTCCGTGAGACCGCGACCGACATGGTCGGCAGCGTGCTGGGCGGCAAGTACCGCATCCTGCGCAAGATCGGCTCGGGCGGCATCGGCGTGGTGTACGCGGCCGAGCACGTGGCGCTGGGCACGGAGGTGGCGGTCAAGGTGCTGCGCGGCGCGGCCGCCATGGACGCCTCGGAGATCGCGCGGCTACGCCGCGAAGCGCGCGTACAAGGCTCGATCGAGCACCCCAACGTCGTCCGCACGCTGGACTTGGACGAGCTGCCGGACGGCTCGATCTACGTCGTGATGGAGCTGCTCCGCGGCAACAGCCTGGCCTCGACGCTCAAGCACCAGGGCCTGGTCGCCCCTGGCTTCGCGGTGCCGATGTTCGTGCAGGTATGCCGCGCGCTGTGGGCCGCGCATCAGCTCGGCGTGGTGCACCGCGACTTGAAGCCGGGCAACATCTTCATCTGCGACGACAAGACCGTGAAGGTGCTGGACTTCGGGATGAGCAAGTTCAACGAGGCCGAGTCGCTCACGCAAGACGGCTACACGCTCGGCACGCCCGAGTACATGGCCCCCGAGCAGTGCATCGGTGCCCCGGTGGATGCGCGCACCGATCTCTACGCGCTGGGGGTGATGATGTACGAAGCCGTCACGGGCGATTTGCCGATCCGCGGGCGCAACCGGCGCGAGCTGCTCGAGCTGCATCAGCGCGCGATCCCGCGCAGCATCATCGAGGCTCGGCCTGATTTGCCCCTGCCGGAGGGGCTGAGCAGCGCCATCGCGCAGTGCTTGCGCAAGCGCGCGGCAGAGCGACCGACCAACGCGCGCGAGCTGGAGAAGCTGCTCACCGCCATTTCGCTCGAGGGTCTGCCGGAGGAGTACCCCAGCGACGTACCACGCCGCGCCTCGGAGGCGCCGTCCTCGCGCTCGCTCACGGCGCCACGCTAGAACAAGATCTCGAGCGAGTTCTTCAGCTCCAGATCGGCGCGCTCGATGTCGGGTGGCACGCGGCTGCCGTAGCGCACCACCACGTCTAGCCGGCTGTGCAGGCGATCGGTGATGGTGAAGTCCGCGCTGCTCACGCTCAGCACGCGCAAGTCCGCGGGGCGATCGAAGCGCGGCTGGACGTAGGCCACGCTGCTGAGCGAGATGCGCTCGTCGCAGCGCACGGTGACGGCCAGGTAGTTGCTGAAGCGGTGCGCGCTGCCCTGCCCGCGCTCGTTCTCCGTGTCGCTGGCCAGCTGGGTGTGCTCGTACATGTAGGAGGCGCCGTAGAACAGCTGGGCGGTCTCGCTGTCGAGCAGCTGAAAGCGCGGGCCCGTACCGAGCAGCTGGCGCAGCGTGACCCGACGGAAGCGGTCACTATCGATCTGCGCGTACTCTTCCCAAAAGAGCCAGGGCAGAAGCCGGTAGTTGTGCCGCAGGTGGGCGAACCATTTCGCTACGCTCACCTCACCGTTCAGCTTCGTGTAGTCGCCGGTCAAGACCGCGTAGGCGACGTGGCGTGAGCCCCGCCAACCGACGAACGCGCCGCTGCCCAGCACGACGCCGTCCGTGTTGCCGGCGTAGCCGGCCACCGATGCTTGCACGCGTCCACCCAAGCCGTCCTCGCTCAGCTGCTGGCGCAGCGGCTCCACGTTGACCTGCGCGGCGGCCGGAGCGGCAGCGAGCAGCAGCGGTAGGGCGGCGCACGCCGCGAGGCATCTCACGTGGCGGGGCATCTACGGAAACGGTCACTGGCGCGCATGGCCGGCGAATCTAGCGCTAGAGCGGGCGCTCGCAAGCCGCAGCGCGAGCAGCCGCTGGCCCCGAGCCCGAGCGGCCACTATGCTGCGCCGCGATGAACTGGCGCACGCGTCTACTCGGCTTGCTGACCTTCGGCGGCCTCATGGCCAGCATCGGCTCCGCGCACGCGTTCACGCACATCGTGGCGGAAAAGGACACGCTGGCGTCGATCGCCGAGCGCTACTACGGCCGCATCCAGTTCGAGAAGCTGCTCGTCGCCGCCAATGACCTGGACGCGCGCGGCGGCTCGCCGATCGTGCGCGGCATGCGCCTGGAGGTGCCGGCGCTGGGACACCGCGTGGTGCGCGCCGGCGAGACGTGGGAGAGCTTGGCGCACGAGCTGCTCGGCTCGCCGAAGCGCGCTGACGTGCTGTCCATCGCCAACGACTCCAGCCCCTGGCTCAGGCCGGAAGAGGGCGCCGAGATCGTCGTGCCATTCAACCTGCGCGTGCTGGCGGACAGCGGCGACACGCTGATCACCATCGCCTACCGCTTCTACGGCGACATGAACCGCGCCTGGGTGCTGGACCGCTACAACCAGCTGAACGGCCGCAAGCTGCAGCCGGGTGACGTGGTGCTGGTCCCGCTGACGGAGCTTCCGCTGACGGACGCAGGCAAGCAAGCGGCGCGCGCTTCCGCCGGGGCCGCCTGCTCCCAAGCGCTCGGCGAGACGCGAGCCGTCCAGAAGAAGGTGACGCAGGAGCTGCCGGCGCTGCTGTCGGACATTCGCAGCGGCCGCTACGTGGACGCGGTGGCGCGCGGCACGCGCTTCTTGGCCTCAGCGGAGCTGAGCGAGCCGCAGATCGGCCTGGTGCACCGCCAGCTGCTCGAAGCCTACGTGGCGCTGGAAGCGCCGGGCCTCGCCAAGAGCTCGTGCGCGGAGTGGCTCAAGCGCACCCCGAACGCCTCGCTCTCGCCCTTGGAGCTGTCGCCCAAGATCTTGGCCGCCTGCGGTAAGTCCAAGTGACCACGCTGCGCTCGCGCTTGGATTGGGGCGCCTTCGCGCCGCTCAGGCTCAAGGCCCGTAGCGTCGCCGATGGCGTGTTCGCCGGTAGCCACAAGAGCCCACGCAAAGGCTCCGGCGTGGAGTTCGGCGGGCACCGCGCGTACGTGCCGGGCGACGACCTGCGCTACATCGATCGGCACGCCTTGATGCGCCACGGCGATCTGCTGATCCGCGAGTTCGAGACCGAGACGGATCGCGATCTGTGGCTGTTCGTCGACGCTACCGCGTCCATGAGCTACACGGGGCCGGGCGGTCCGGGGCCGAAGTACGGTTACGCCGCGCTGATAGCCGCGGCGCTGGCCTACATCGCCGTGCGCACCGGCGATCGCGTCGCGCTGGACTTCCTGGGCGGCAAGAACGCGCGCCCGATGCCGCCGCGCGCGGGGCGCGACGCCTTCGAGCGTATCGTCACCGCGCTGGAAGACACCGAGCCCGCGCAGGACTTGAGCGATCGTCAAAGCGTGATCGAGCACGCGCTGGGCCAAGCGCAGCGCTCCGCCCGGCGCGGCGCGGTGCAGGTCGTGCTGACGGACTTGCTGGATCTGCCGAGCCGCAGCCTGGAGGCGCTCAGCGCCCTGACCACGCGCGGGCGCTCGCTGCTCGTGGTGCAGGTGCTGGCGCCCGCTGAGCGCGATTTTCCGTTCGAGGGCGCCGTGGTGCTGCGCGCGCTGGAAGGCAAGGCCAGCGTGGAGACGGACGCCGCGCTCGCGCGCGAGAAGTACCTCGCCGCGCTGGCCGAAGCGCGCAGCCGCGCGGAGCATCAGCTGGTGCCGCGCGGCGGCCGCCTGCTCAGCTGCGTCACGAGCGACGCGCCGGAGGAGCTGGTGCGCAAGATCTTGAGCCGCAATTTGGAGCCGAACGCTTGAGCTTCGTCACGCTGTTCGCGCTCGGCCTCTCGCTCTTGGTCGCCGTGCCCACGCTCGCGCACCTGCTGCGGCGCGGCCGCGCCAAAGAGGAGCCGTTTCCACCCGCGGCGCTCGTGCCGGAGGCCAAGGCGACCACGCGCGAGCGCAGCCGGCTGGAAGATCGCGGCCTGCTGCTGCTGCGCGCGCTGATGATCCTGGCGCTGGCGGTGCTGGGCGCCGGGCCGCTGGTGCAGTGCTCGCGCGTGGCGCTCGGCCGCACCGGCGGCGCGTCGGTCGCGCTCGCGATCGTGGTGGACGACTCGGCCAGCATGCGCACGCGCGTGGACGGCTCGGAGACTCGCTTCGCCCGCGCCGTGAAAGGCGCGAAGGATCTGCTCGCGTCCGCCCGCGAAGGCGACGCCGTGGCGCTCGTCTTGGCCGGCAAGCCCGCGCGCCTGGCGCTGGCTGCTGGTACTGACTTGCAG
>JAEYOT010000945.1 GCA_023411445.1 Pseudomonadota bacterium | reverse complement strand
CCCCTGGCCTGTACGCGCGGGAGAAGAAGTTTGCGATCCCGTTCGTGCTGTCGTCGGTGCTGCTGTTCGTGGGCGGCGGCTACTTTGGCTACAAGGTCGCGTTCCCGCCCGCGTTTCAGTTCTTGCTCGGCTTCGCCGGAAAGCTGTCGGAGGCTCAAGGCCCGGATCAGACGGGCATCGTGCTGCAGCCGACCGTGATGATCGGCGACTACATCGAGTTCGTGACGCGCATGTTTTTGGCGTTCGGCGCGGCCGCCGAGCTGCCCATCGTGGCCTTCTTCTTGACGGTGGCGGGCGTCATCACGCACCGGCACCTGATCAAGTTTTTCCGCTACTTCATCGTGGTCGCGTTCGTGATCGCCGCCATCGTCACGCCACCCGATCCGCTGAGCCAGATCTTGCTGGCAGTGCCGCTGATCGGCCTATACGGCCTGTCGATCGGCGTCTCCTGGCTCTTCACGATCAACCGCGAGCGCGCCGAGAAGAAAGCCGAAGCGGAGCTGAAGAAGGGTTCCTAGCGATGCCGCTCACTCCCGCGCGTACGGTTCGCCGCGCAGGATGCTGAGCGAGCGATACAGCTGCTCCAGCAGAAAGACGCGCGCCAGCCGGTGCGGCAGCGTGAGCTTGGATAAGCTCAAGCGAGCCGCCGCCGAGCTCGAGAGCGAGCGTGGGATGCCGTCTGCGTCACCGATCACGAAGCAGACGACGCCCTTGCCGGTGCTGCCCCAGCGCTCGACTCGTCGCGAGAGCTCCGTGCTGGTCACGGCATCTCCCTCCACTTCCAGCGCGACCAGCAGGGCGCCGTCCGGCACGGCGGCGGCCAGCTCGCGCGCTGATTTCACCTCGATCTCGTCGCATTTCACGTAGCGGCGAATGCGGCCGAGGTAGTCATCGGCCAGCGCTCGCCACTCGCGCTCCTTCAACTTGCCGGCGGCGACGACGACGAGCTTCACTCAGGCCGGCGCGCCCGGCACGCGGACACGCTTCGCGTCCATCCACAGCCCATCGAGGTCGTAAAGCGCGCGCGTTTCTGCCAGAAACACGTGGACGACGATGTCCACGAAGTCGATCAGCACCCATTGGCCGCGCGGCAAGCCTTCGATCGAAATCGCGTGCCAGCCTTGCTTGCCGAGCGCGTCGTCCACGGCGTCAGCGATGGCTGCGACGTGGCGATCCGCGTGCCCGGTCATGAGCACCAGGTAGTCCGCGTAGTCCACCTTACCGGCGACGTCGATGATCTCGACGTTCATCGCCTTCTTGTCGAGCGCGGCGGCCGCGGCGGCTAGCGCCATGCGCTGAGCCTCGGAGGAGTCGCGAACGAGCTTGGTGGGAGCCTTGATCGGCGTGGGCTTGGCGGCGGCCCGAACCGGTTTCTTGAGAGCCTTGAGCTTCTTCTTCATGGTCAGAAAAGTCGCGGTCCGTACGGGCTCAAACCCGCACTTGACCCTCCCCGAACACGACCCATTTCTCCGTCGTGAGGCTTTCGAGCCCCATGGGACCATAGGCGTGCATCTTCGACGTCGAGATCCCGATTTCAGCGCCTAGCCCGAGCTGGCCGCCGTCGTTGAAGCGAGTGGAGGCGTTGACCACCACGCAGCTCGCGTCCAGCTCACGCACGAAACGCTGGGCGTTATCGTACGAGCCCGTGACGATCCCCTCCGTGTGATTGGAGCCGTAGCGCTCGATGTGCTCGATGGCGGCACCGATATCCGTCACCACTTTGACGGCGAGGATCTTCGCCAAAAACTCCTGGCCGTAGTCGTCATCCGCGGCCGGCTTGGCGTGCGGCACAAGCGCGACGGTGCGGGGGCAACCGCGCAGCTCCACGCCCGCGTCTAGCAGCCGTTGGGCCACGCCCGGCAACAGCCGCTCAGCCGCCGCCTCGTGCACCAGCAAGCACTCGAGCGAGTTGCACGTACCGGGACGCACCGCCTTGCTGTTGACAGCGATGGCCGCCGACTTCTCCAGCTCCGCATCTGCGTCTAGAAACAAATGGCAGACGCCCTTGTAGTGCAAGACCACCGGCACGCGGGCGTGCTCGGAGACGAAGCGGACCAGTCCCTCGCCGCCGCGAGGAATGACGAGATCCAACAAGCCGCTCAGCTGCACTAGCTCACGGACGCTCTCACGATCTCCAGGCGGAACGATTTGCACCGTGTCGCCGGGCAGCTTGGCGGCTTCCAACGCCTCTTGCAGCACACGGCCGAGCACGGCGTTGGTGTGCGCCGCTTCCTTGCCGCCGCGCAGCAGCACGGCGTTGCCCGCTTTGAGGCAAAGCACGCCCGCGTCCACCGTCACGTTCGGACGTGACTCATAAATGATGCCGATCACGCCGAGCGGCAGCCGCTCGCGGCCCACGAGCAAGCCGCTGGGCAAGCGCTGCATGCTGCTGCGGCTGCCCACCGGATCCGGCAAAGAGACGATGTGCTCCACCGCGCGCGCCGTCGCTTCCACGACTTTGGAGTCCATACGCAGGCGGTCCAGCATGGCAGACGAAAGGCCTGCCGCGGCGCCG
Source organism: Pseudomonadota bacterium (assembly GCA_023411445.1). Taxonomy (GTDB): domain Bacteria; phylum Myxococcota_A; class Polyangia; order Polyangiales; family Polyangiaceae; genus PMG-095. The sequence continues at coordinate 573 of JAEYOT010000945.1, read as the reverse complement.
GCTTCCAGGTCACGCGCGTTGGCGTCACCGATCGCCGATGTGGCGGCGCGCAGCCGCTGGGCGATCTCGCTCAGAGCTTGGTCTTTCTGTTGACGGGGGGCGAGCGCGAGCGCCTTCTTTACGGCGCGCGCTTTGAGGGCTTGATCTCGGACGGTCACGGGGTGCCTGCGGGGAGCGTAGCACCACTTCCGCCAACGTTTTCGGCTGGCGGGGCCGGCGGGGGCTCTGCCGGCTCGGCCGCGGGCTCCGCCGGCCCGGCCGTGGCGGGCGCCGGGATGGGCGGGCTGTAGGGCTCGACGGTCGGCTGCACATACTCAGGCGGGGGCAGCCCACTGGGACGTCCGGGCGCGCCGCAAGCGCAGGCGAGCCAGAGCACGGCAGAGGCGAACCGGAAGAGCATCTTCATAGGGCCATGCCAGCATCCGGAGCGTCGGGCTCCGTCACGGGCGGGCTGGGGCCGCCTCCTATCCCACCGCCCGGCGGCGGGAACAAGGGCTCGGGCTCTTCGGCGCCCGGCAGGGGTGCGTCAGGGCGCGGCGCCGCGTCCGTCCCGCCCTGACTCTTATACACATA
>JAEYOT010000924.1 GCA_023411445.1 Pseudomonadota bacterium | reverse complement strand
CAGCAAAACGGCACCAAGCCGCAGCGGGGCGGGTGTTGTAGGCTCCGGGCGGTCCATGGGCGCGCGCGAAGTCTACCAAAAGACGAAGAAGTTACCGGACTTGTTCTGGAATCGCTTCGTGTGCCGGCCCATCGCCGCCTGCGTCGTGGACGTGGTGAAGGACACGCGCGTCACGCCCAACCAGATCACGCTGGCGTCGTTCGTGGTCGCGCTCGGAGCCGCTGGCCTGCTCATCGCATGGCCGGGACACGCGGGGCTCGTCGTCGCAGTGCTCATTTTTCAAGCGTCCTACGTGCTGGACTGCGCGGACGGCATGCTGGCGCGCTGGCGTGGCGTGGCGTCACCGACCGGCCACTTGCTGGACTTCTTGATGGATGAGCTCAAGGCGTTCGCCATTCTGGCGGCCGCGACCGTGCGGCTCCAGCGCGAGCAGCCGGAGCAGCCGTTCGCGTTCGTCGGCTTGTTCGGCTTGGTGGCGCTCGCGTCCGGCATCGCCTTGACCTCGTTCCTGCGCCAAGCGGCCGTGCTGCTGCCCGCTACGGCCGTCGCGCCGGCGCGCAGCCTGCTCGGGCGGCTGGTGCGGGCGGTCGAGAGCGTGGCAAAGCTCGTGATTCACTATCCCTCTTACCTGCTGTACGTGGCCCTGTTCGGCCGTCTGGAGCTGTATTTGTACCCGTACGTCGCCGTCAACGCGGTCTATGCCGCGCGGGCTTGGCTCGGCGTCGCTTGGCGCTTCGGTCGCGCTTAGCCCTCAATCGTAGCCGAGCGCGACCTGCTCGCGGTGCCACACCTCGCTCACGCGCAGGCGATCCAGCGTGGTGACGGGGGTGGTGGGCTCGGCCGAGAGCGGAAGCCCGAGCGAGAGCGCGCGGCTCAAGCCAGCCTGGTCCAGATAGCGTAGGCCGCTCGGGAGCTGGGCGCGTTCGAGAGCCGGAGTGGCTGGCACGCCGCCCACCAGGAACGCGAGCGAGCCCAAGAGCGGAACGGGCGCTTCATAGCCGCGCAGGGCAAGACCCACGTGTTGCATCGTCGCGGCGATCGCTCTAACCGTGCCAGGGTTGTCGTGGCTCGCGGCCTGCACGGCGACGCCGCCTCCGGTCGTTAGGCGCGCCGCCAGCAGCTGGTAAAAGTAGCGTGAATAGTGCTTGGCCGTAGCGGCGTCGGCCGGCGCTGGCAGCGCGACGATGATGGCGTCGAACCGTGACTGCTCGCGCTCCAGCCACGGCAGCGGCTCCGCCTGCAGGTAGCGCACGCGCGGGTCGGTGGGCGTGCGGCTCGCAGGCCACAAGCTCTCGCGCAGCGCGCCATGGTCCAGCTCGCTCACGCTCAGCGCTTCTTCCACGCTGGGGTAGCGCAAGACCTCTCGCTCGAGCAAGCCGCCACCCGGGCCGAACAGCAGCACGCGCCGCGGTGACGTGAGCGAGGCGAGCAGCGGGTGGACGGCCAGCTCGGCGAAGCGGTAGTCGTCCGCGCTGCTGAGCCGGAGGTGGCCCTGCTCGAACAGCTCGAACGTGTTCTGAGCCGAAATGACCACGGCGTCCCCTTGCGTCCACACGACGTCGCCGGGGTAACGCGAGAGCAGGCGCGCGGGCACGTAGGCTTGCGAGGTGGCCAGGCTAGCGCCCGCCAAGCACAGCGCGAACACCGCTGGACGTCGCGGCGCGGCGCGCAAGTCGCCCAAGTAGTCCGCGAAGTGGGAAACGTGGAGGCTGAGGCCAGCCAGCACCGCGGCCAGCAGGGCCGCCGCGCGCCAGATGCCGGCGTAGCTCAGCGCGCTGGTGAGCAGCAGCGTGAGCAAGAGCGCGCCGAAAAGCGGCAAGGGCGCGAGCAGCAAGCGAATGCTGGCGAGCTCACGGTAGGGCAGAGCCACGGCTCGCCCGAGCGCACCGGCGCACAGCCCAACCAAAAGCCCCGCTGAAACGGGCATGCCCACGGCGAAGATCGGCACCACGCGAGGCGCGCCGAAGGCCCAGAACCAGCCGGCGCCCGAGAGCGCGCATAGGGCGGACAGCGCGGCGAGCAGCCGTAGCAGCAGCTGGCTCCGCGAAGCGGCGGCGCGCAGCAGGCGCGCTCCCGCCACGGAGCCGAGCGCGGCGCTCAGCGTGAGCAGGAGCAGGGCGAGCCAGCGCGGGCTGGCTAGGCCCGGACCCAAGTACGCGTCGGTCTGCCGCGGTCCGAGCTCGTAGGCGGCAGCGAGCAGCGCGGCAAAGAACGCCGGCGCCCACAGCCCGAGCGCTAGCGCGCGCTGCTCGGGCTCATTTGCCGCCACTGAACACCCCGCCGCCGATGAACCCGCCGCTGCTACTGCCGTCGCAGTAGTCCACGACGAAGGCGAGCAAGATCAACACGACGATGATGATGACCGTGAAGGGCACGCCCGAGCCGCCGCCGCTGCTGCTGCTGCCTCCGCCTGAGCCGAAGCCGCGCCCGCCCGGGCCATTTTCCGGCAAGCCGAAGGCGCGCGCTAGCACGGGCCACGGCACTGGCGCGGAGTGGCTCCAGCGCACCTCCTGACGGCCGTCGCTCTCGCGCGAGAGCACCTCGCGGCCGTGCACGTAATCCGCTACGTCCGTCGTCTCGCCCACCGCGCACTTCCAGTACACTTCACCGAGCACGTAGTCCACGCGCGCCTGGTTGCGGTTGCGCAGCCGGTAGTGGCTCCCACGCAGCACCACGCGGAGGGCGGCCTGCTTGAGATCTAGCTCCGCCAAGTTGACGGGTATCACCCAAGACCAGCCGCTCTCAGGATCCTTCACCAACCAGCGGTAGCCGATGCCCTCGCTGAACAGCAAGAGCTCCTGCCAGCTGTAGAGCTCGCCGTCGAAGCTCGTGCTGCGCCGCACGTAGGCGATGCAGGTGTAGCTGGCGCCCGCGATGGTGCCGCGCGCGCCGATCGGGATGTCGGGCGTGGACATCAACCGCTCTTGCTGCGCGACAATGGTGCGGAGGGCGATGTCGCTCACCGCACCGCAGTACGGACAGCCGAGTCGTTCGGCGCGCTCTCCGGACAGCTTGGGCACGTCGCCGCCGCAGTTCGGGCAGGTCAGCCGCTCACTCTTGACCTTGTGCAGGGTGCGGGGGCCAGCTTGCGTGACGGTGAGCTCCGCCTCGCTCAGCACGCGGCCCAGAAACAGCGTCGCCTGGGTGCCTGCCTCACCGTAGTCCAGCGTCGCGAAGGCGCCTCCCGGGCCCCACAGGTCCGCGTAGAGCCGCTGCATCCCTTGGCGGACGCCGGGCGGAACCTCACCCTCCATCGCGACGACGCGCGCGCTCTTGACCTCCGCCACGCGAAAGCTGCCGGCCGGCCCGAGCGGCACGTCCTGCTCGACCGCGAGCGCGGCGTGCGTGGGTACGGCCACGGGCGCGGTTGCGGCGGTCACGTACCACTCGCCCTGCGCGTAGGCGAGGTAGCCCCAGCTCTGGCCGTAGTCGAAGCCCAGGTAGTACTCGTCCCAAGGCCCGAGCCCGTGGTCGAGCTGCACGCGCCCGAAGACGCGAAAGGGTCTGCCGGCCAGCACGCCCTCGTCTCCAACTGCGATCAGGGAGGGGGTGTTCGCGATGGCGGCGGCTTGCCCCAGGTTCTGCAGGCCACGGTCGCTGCGCACCACCGTGTGGCGGCAGTAGTCGCACACCCTGGCCCAGGAGCCGCCGAGGACGAAATCGATCGGCGCGCCGCAGTTGGGACAGCTTGCCTGGGCGACCGCCATGTGAGGCTCCCCCTTCTAGCACGCAGCGTGCGGCGGAGAAGCTCCCTACTTGCGGCTGCGCCGGGCGTGCTCTTGCTCTGCCAGGCGGGCCAGCACGCCGCGCGCGACGATGGTGAGCACGTGGTCGATGACCTTGCGCGCTTCTCGTGGGTCGCCGCCGAACTCGAGCTTGCTGCGCGCGGTCTTGCCTTTGGGCAGGCGACCGAACGCCGTGCAGCGCACCTTCAGCACGCCCTTGTCGACGCTGAGGTCCAGCTGCTCCAAGTAGAAGCGGTAGGTGATGCGGCTGCCTTGGCCGGCGCCCCAGGTCACTCGGCGCGCCTCGTGCTTGAGCACCTTGGTCAGCACCTTGGTCACGCGCTGGTGCTCTGGCACCGTCACCGGCACCACCAGGCGATCGAGCACGATTTGAGGATTGCCCCGCGGGCCATCCTCGGGCTCCACCAGCACGGGCTTACGCGCGAACGCCACGCCGGGGCACACGGCCGCAACCGTCAGGCTGAGCAGCAGGGTGAGCCTCTCACGCACGGCCCTTTCCTAGACCCGGGACCCGGCTCGGGCCAAGTTTCACAGGTCAAGTTTTCTGAAGGTGTTCGCCTGACGGACATGGTAGCGAAGAGGCAGTCGATGCCGGATCATGCCGTGAAGCACGACCGGGACGCCCGGGGCCTGCCGCTGGAGCGGGACGTGATCGTGATCGGCGGCGGAGTCAACGGCGTGGGCGTCGCTCGCGACGCGACGCTGCGAGGCTTTTCGGTCTCGCTGTTCGAGCGCAACGATCTCGCTTTTGGCGCCAGCGGCAACTCGAGCGGGATGATCCACGGCGGTCCGCGCTACCTGTCGTACGATCCGGACGTCACGTACTCATCGTGTCTGGACTCGGGCCACATCCAGCGCGTCGCGCCGCACCTGCTGTTTCGCATCCCGTTCTTGATGCCGGTGTTCGAGCGGCCGGGGCTACAGGCCAGCGCCGTGCTGGCTG
>JAEYOT010000922.1 GCA_023411445.1 Pseudomonadota bacterium | reverse complement strand
CGACGAGCCCGTGACGGGCCGTGGTGGGGCGGCGCCCGTGCCCGCCGGCACGGCGCCGGAGGGGCTCGCCACCGGCCCCGTCGCTGGCAGCGACGCTGCGTAGCCTTGCGGCGCGCCCTGCACCACGGCGGCGAGCGTCGAGGCCAGCTCCTGCGCGCTGGCGAAGCGCTGCTCCAGATCACGGCTGGTAGCCTTGGCGAACCAAGCGTCGAAGCCGGGCAATGTCAGCCCTTGGCTGGACGGCGGCGGGATGGGCCGAGCGCAGATGTTGAGCAAGAGCTCCCCATAGGTGGAGCCGTCGAACGGACGCACGCCGGTCATGCACTCGCTGGTGATCACCGCCATCGCCCACAGATCGGTGCGCAGGTCCACCGCGCGCTTCCCCTCGGCCTGCTCCGGGCTCATGTAGTAAGGCGTGCCCATCGTGACGCCCGTGCGCGTCTCCATGCCGCCGAAGTGAGCTTGGGGAGTTTTGGCGATGCCGAAGTCCAGGATCTTCACCAGCTCCTGGTCATCCTCCTTCACCAAGAAGATGTTGTCCGGCTTGAGGTCGCGATGAACGATGCCGGCGGCGTGAGCGCGTGACAGCGCGCGCGCCACCTGCGTCATGATCGTGAGGGTGCGCTGCGGCGTGAGGCGCTTCTCGCGCTCGAGGCAGCCGGCCAGGCTCTCGCCGTAGAGCAGCTCCATCACCAGAAACGGCGTGTTTTCGTGAACGCCGTAGTCCAGCACCTGCACGACGTGCGTGCTGCGGAGCGACGCCGCCGCCTGCGCCTCACGGCGAAAGCGCTCCGCGCCCTCGGGGGTGGCGGCGATGGCCGGGTCCATCAGCTTGACGGCGACCCAAGAGCGCAGCGCCAAGTGCTCGGCGAGCCAGACCGAGCCCATCCCGCCCTTGCCGAGCTGTCGCTCGAGACGGTAGCGGCCGGCCAGCACTCCCTGCATCGACCAAACCCTGCCCGCTCCCGCGATTTTGGTCCAGCCTGGACGTGTCGCGCCGCCGATTTTGGCGCGTTGTCTCGGCACTCGCGCGCAGGTACCCTGCGCCGCCATGCACGCCGCTTTCGGGTTCCGCCGTCAACTCCTGGTCGCTTCGCTCGCGCTCGCGCTCGGCGCTGGCTGCGGGCGCTGGCAGCCGGCCAAGAGCTACCAGGTCACGACTCAGGCCGAGCCCAGCCAAAGCTACGCCACCGTGCTGGCTGTCGGCGCCGGTGAAAAATACAAGGTGGTGAGCAAGGACGAGGCGAGCAAGAAGGTGCGCTTCCAGTCGCACATCAACGACGCCTCGTTCATCGACGTGGAGGTGACGGCCGGCAAGGTGCGGCTGGCCGCCGCTGGGAAGCTGGCGCGCGAGGACAAGGTGCACAAGGGCTTGGCGCGTGAGCTCAGCGCGCTGGAAGGCAAGCTGAAGCAGCGCCTCGGCGCGACCACGGCCGTCGCCGCCAGCCCACCCGCCGAACCGGAGGCTGCACAGGCAGCGGAGTCTGCGAGCGAGAGCGCGGCGGCGGCCGCGAGCGGCGTGCCGCTGGCGTGGAGCGAGCCCGCCTACGATCCCAGCGTCTGGGGCAACGGCAACTTCACTTGCCTGCCCGTCAAGCTGCCCGTCGAGCGCCAGTCCATGCTCTCGCTCCAGCTCAGCAGCGGGGAGAAGGCGGATCTGCAGCTGTCGCTCGCCTACGCGCCGGAGCTGTGCCGCTCGCCGGCGCAGTGCAAGGTGCCGGGCGGCTGCCCCGCGCTCGGCATCGGCGATCCGGAGCGCGTGAACCGCATCGCGCAGCGGCTGAGCAAGGGTGAGATCGCCGCGGCGGCGGTGCTGTTCGACGGCGCCAAGGCGGTCGTCACCATCGACTTGACGAAGCACGGCACGATCGCGCAGGCCCTCACCGAGATCAAACGCTAGCCGCTGGCCAGCGCCGCGATCACCTGCTCCAGCCCGACCACGACGCGACCGAGACGCGCGTAGTCCAGGTTGGAGGCGACGTCGCTGTTGCGGTGGTAGGTCGGATCTCGGAACAGCGCCGTGTCCGTGACCATCACGGCCGCGTAGCCGTGCTGCCAGAAGGCCCAATGATCGGACCAGCCTACGCCGGGCAACCCGCTCGGCAGCGCTCCGCCCTCGGACGGGATGGTGGCGTGGCGCCGAAACAGCGCGATGCTCTCGCGCACCAGCGCGCGCGAGCTCACGTTGCCGACGAAGGCGATGAAGTTGCCGCGATCGGGGTAGAAAGCGTCGAGCGGCGGCGGGTATTTCTGCGAGCCGGGCTCGTCCGAGTAGTAGCCCATCGTCTCCAGCGACAGCATCGCGCGCAGCTCTTCACCGCGCTCCTGACAGCCGCGGGCGTGCACCCAAGCGCCCATCTGTGGTGTCTGGAAGTACGGCATCTCTTCGTTGACGAAGAGCACGAAGCGGAGCGGCAGCCGGTGGCGCTTCGGAGCGAGCCGCGCCGCCAGCACTAGCGTGGCCGCGCTGCCGGAGCCGTTGTCGTTGGCGCCAGGGGTGCCCTCGGGAGCGGTGTCGTAGTGCGCGCCGATCAGCACCGTGGGCCCAGCCTGCACGCC
>JAEYOT010000865.1 GCA_023411445.1 Pseudomonadota bacterium | reverse complement strand
CACGTTGCTCTCGATGCGCACGACGCCGGAGTCCGCCAACCACAGGCTGAGCGAATGGGCCGACATGCGTACGGCGTGCACGCTGGCGAGCCGATCCAGCTCGTCCACCACCAGCCCCGCGCTTTGCGGGCGGTTGCGCGGTGATTTGGCCAGCAGCCGCCGCAGCAGCGCCAACACGTCCGCCGGAGCGCGCCCCGTGAGCGCGCTCAAATCCTCCCAGGCGCGCGCCTGGAGGTTCTTCAAGATCTCGAGCTCGGTGTCGCCCGGGATCAGCGGCGCGCCCAGCAGCATCTCCGCCAGCACCACGCCGAGCGAGAACAGGTCGCTGCGCGCTTCCACGGTGCGGCCCAGCGCTTGCTCTGGCGAGACGTAGCCGACTTTGCCGCGGAGCTCCCCCGGCGCCGTGCGCACGTCCGACCAGGCGGACTGCACGATGCCAAAATCCGTCAGCTTCACCTCTCCGGCGCGGCCGAGCAGCACGTTGTTGGGCGCGACGTCGCGGTGCACCACGCCGAGCGGCGCGTCGTCTTCGTCGCGAAACTGGTGCGCGTAGGCCAAGCCGGCGGCCACTTCGCGCGCGATATAGAGGGCCGGGCCGAGGTCCATGCTGCGACGCCGCGCCGCGACCGCGCGCAGCACCTCCGCTAGCGAGACGCCGTCCACGTACTCCATCACCAAGAACAGCTCGCCGGACGCCTCGCCGAAATCCAGGACGCTCACCAAGTTGGGGTGCGTGAGCGCGGCATGAACGCGCGCCTCCGCGCAGAACATGCGCACCAGCCGATCGTCCGCCGCGAGCTGCGGCAAGATGCGCTTGAGCGCGACGCGCTTGGCGAAGCCGCGTGGACCGGGCCGGCGCGCTTCGTACACCTCCGCCATGCCACCGGTCGCGATGCGGCGCACCAGCTCGTATTCACCGAGCCGAGCCAAGGAGCTAGACGAACGCGAGCGCACCAGCGTTCAAAGTATCAGTTTCGTACGGCGTCGCCATGTGGTCGTGCACCACCGTCTGTGCGCACCTGTGCGCCAGCGCGGCAACAGGCCGCGCACGCCTGGATAACCCTCAGAAGTTATCACTCAGGCGCCGCTCCTCCGACACGTCACGACACGTCGTCTGGCTCACGATACCTTGCGGCGAGCGCGGTCGTTCAGCAGCGCCCGCCAAGCTTCGATCCGGTTCAGGGCGTGCTCGGGCCACTCGAAGCGGGAGAGGCGAGCGAGCAGGTGCGGCGTGTGATCGCCGGCGCGGATGCGCGGGCCGAACACGTCCGCCGCCGCTTCGATGTACTCGAAGGCGCGATCGGGGCGCTGGCGTGAGTGCTCATACCACGCGCACGTGAGCAGGTAGTGCTGCTTGGCCTCGGCCTCCTCCACCACGATGCGCGAGCATTCCTCGATCAGCGCGCGCGCTCGCTCCGGTTGACGGCGGATCAGAGCCAGCTGGCAAAACAGCAGCTTGGATTCCATGACCCCCCAGGGGTCCCCCATCTTGACGAAGGACTTGTGCGCGCGGTCCGAGTGCAGATCAGCCATGTCCAGATCGTCCGTATCGATGCCGATCATGGCCAGCAGGCGATCGCACGCGGCCTGCCCGCGCGGCGTGCGCAGCGTGTCGAACGTAGACAAGGCATCCAGCGCGCCGGTCTCCGAGCTGTGAAAGTTCATCAGCCGGTGCTCCACGTGCGCGATCGACACGTCCGCCTGCGCCGTGCCGAGGCGATAGCCGGCGCGCTCGAACTCGTTGCGCGCCTCCTGCGCCAAGCGCCGCGAGCGATCGGTCGTACCCTCGGAGTGCTCGATCCAGCTGAGCAGCAGCAGGCACTGCCCGCGCCCCACCGGCTGATCGAGCGCGGCGAAGTTGCGCTCGCCGCTCTGGATGGTCTGCCGCGCGCTCTCGTAGTCGCCCAGCTGAAACTCGATCTCGCCGGCCACGGCCTCGCACAGCGCTTGCCCCAGCACGTGCTGGCGCTCCTCGAAGGCGGAGAGCGCGCGGCGCACCAGCTCCAAGCCCTCCGCAGAGCTGCCCTGCTCGCTCAGCAGGTGACCCTGCAGCCGCAGGCAGTGCGCGACGTTCTCCGTGTCGCCCGCCTCCTCGAAGCGGGTGCGCGCCAGCTCCGCCAACGTGCTGGCCTCCGCGAGCCGCCCGACGTGGCGCATGGCCTCGGCTTGCCAGCGGTTCTTGAGCGCCAGCATGCGCCCAGTCAGCTTGCCCTTGAGCAGATCCAGATCCGCTAGCGTGGCCAGCGGCTCGCGCGCGCCGTTCCACCCTCGCTGCAGGAAGTCGAATAGCAGCAGCGCGGCCGGGTCGTGATCGCCGGCTTGGATCAGGTTCACCACGCGCTGGCGCACGATGCGCCGCGTGTTCGCCTGCGGGTGTGTGAGCAGCGCGGCGGCGGCTGCGCGATAGAAGCGCTCCTTGTCCGAGCGCACCGACAGCTGCGCCGAGAGGTGCTCTTGCAACAGCTCGTGCGGCCAGGAGAAACGACCGGAGGAGCGAGGGATGAGCACCTCCGCGTTTTGCAACGCCACGATCGCCGCGTCCGGCGCCATGCCCAGCGAGGAGAGCAGCTCGCGCAGCACGTTGCGACGGATCTCGCCGCCCAGCGTGGCCGCCGCGAACGCGGCCGGGCGGTACTGCTCGGGCACGGAGTTGACGCGGCTGTCCCACAGCTCCGCCGTGGTCTGCGGGCGCGTGGCCAGCACCTCCGGCGGCACGCGGTACGTGCCGTTCAGGAATTCCATGTTGCCGGCGAGGGCCCAGGCGTGCAGCTGCTGCAGCGCGAACAAGGGGTTACCGC
>JAEYOT010000863.1 GCA_023411445.1 Pseudomonadota bacterium | reverse complement strand
GGACGAGCGCGGCCGGCAAGCAGAAGCTGCCACGTGGCTGTATGCAGCCGGCAGCGGCGAGCCCACTTGGCAAGACAGCGATCGTCGCAGCGTGGAGCTGGTGCTCGACAAGAAGAGCTACAGCGTGGGCGAGCGGGCGCGCGTGCTCGTGAAGTCACCGTACAAGGAGGCGGAGGCGTGGATCACGGTGGAGCGTGCGGGCGTGTACCAATCCTTCCGGCGTACCCTGCGCGGCACGGCGCCGAGCTTTGATGTCACTGTAACGAAGGAGCTTTTGCCCAATGCTTTCATAGGGGTGCATTTGCTCCCCCGCCGCACCGGCAAGGGCCCCGTGCTGGAGCCGGGCAGCTACCGGCTGGGGTACGCGAGCCTGCTCGTGAGCGGGGAGGGCAAGCGCTTGGGCGTCACGATCACGCCCGACAAGCGCGACTACCGGCCGGGGCAGAACATCGACGTCAAGCTGAGCGTGAAGGACGCGCGCGGCGCTGCCGCTGCTGGCGCCGAGGTCACGCTGTACGCAGCCGACGAGGGCGTGCTCTCGCTGATCGACTACCGCACGCCCGATCCGCTCGCGACGTTCTCCGCGCCGCGGCCGCTCGCGGTGGCGACGCTGGAGAGTCGCGATGCCGAGGGCAAGCTGCTGTTGGAGTCGCTCGGCGGCGGTCGCGATAAGGGACGCGATGGTGGCGGCGGCGGCGAGCTCGACGTGCGGCGTGACTTCCGTCAAACCGCCTACTTCAATCCGCGCATCCTGACCGACGCCCGCGGTGAGGCCAAGGTGAGCTTCAAGCTGCCCGAGTCGCTCACCACCTACCGGTTGATGGCCGTGGCGGTGGCGCGCGACGATCGCTACGGCTACTCGCAGCAGCGGGTGACGACCAGCAAGCCGCTGATGGCGCGCCCAGCGCTGCCGCGCTTCTTGCGCGCCGGCGACAGCTTCGAAGCTTCGGTGGTGGTGAGCAAGAAAGACCTGTCGGCCGGAAAAGTGCGCGTGCGCGCGGTTTTTTCGGGCGTGGAGGTGGTGGGGCCGCAGGAGCGCGAGGTGGAGGTCCCGCGCGATGGGTCGCTGGAGGTGCGCTTTCCGGCTCGTGCGCCTCGTGCAGGCGAGGCCAGCGTGCGCTTCGAAGTGAGCGCCGGCAGCGAGCGCGACGCGGCCAGCGTCGCGCTCAGGGTGAGCCCGCCGCTGGTGGCCGAGGTGGCGGCCGTGTACGGCCAGACCAACGCGGCACGGAGCGAGCAGCTGGGCGCGCTCACGCAAGCGCGAGATGACTACGGCGCGCTTTCGGTGGCGTTGTCATCGACCGCGCTGGTCGGCGTCGACCAAGTCGCGCTGGACCTGTTGGACTACCCGTACGGCTGCAGCGAGCAGCTCGCGAGCCGGCTGATCCCGCTGGTAGCGCTCGGGGAGCTCGGGCCGGGGGTGGGCTTCGTGCCGCCAGCGGATCACCGGAAGCGCGCCGCCGCCCTCGTGGGCGAGCTAGTGCAGCGTCAACGCGGCGATGGCGGGTTCGCGATGTGGCCAGAGTCCGCGAGCTCCTGGTCCTGGGGCTCACCGTTCATCACGCTGGCGCTGGTGCGCGCGCAGCAGGCGGGCGTAGCCGTGCCCAAGGCAACCCTGCAGCAGGCGCGCGACCACCTGCGGCGCCAAGCCGATATTTCCGGAAAAAATCCGGACCTGCCGACCGCGGCGCTGGCGCTGGACGTGCTGGTGGAGCTGGGCGCGCCCGACGCGGGCGGAATCAACCGGCTGTTCACGGAGCGCAAGCGGCTGCCGCTGTTCGCTAAGGCGCTGCTCCTGCACGCGGCGGTGCGCTCCAAGCTCGGCTCGGACGTGATCACGGAGCTGAAGCGCGAGCTGGAGAGCGCGCTGCACGTCAATGGTGACCGGGCGTTGGTGATGGAGGACGCCGAAGGTCGCCACAGCGCCTGGCTGGGCTCCGAGGCACGCACGCAGGCGCTGGTGCTGCGCGCGCTTTCCGCGACCGGCAAGCACCCACTGCTCACGGAGCTCGCGCGCGGGCTGCTTGGCTCGCGCAAGCAGGGCCGCTTCCGCACGACGCACGAGAGCGCTTGGGCGCTGCTCGCGCTGGTGGACTACCGGCGGGTGGCGGAGCCTGAGGCGCCGCGCTTCGAGGCCTTGGTGTCGCTCAGCGCCGAGCGGCTGGGCGGCGCCAGCTTCAGGCAAGCCAGCGCCGGCACGCAGCGCTTCGAGCTGCCGATGGCAAAGGTGAAGAGCGCCGGGGCGGCGCAGCTGGTGTTCGAGAAGGAGGGCAGCGGGCAGCTCTTCTACGAAGCGCGCCTGCGTTACGCGCGAAAGGAGCTGCCGCGGACGCCGCTGGAGGCTGGCTTCTTCGTGGAGAAGAGCCTGCGCGCGGTGAAGGCGGAGAACCTGAAGAGCGGCGTGGTGGGCGCGCCGCCCGGCATCGCTCCCGAGCTTTCAGCGGGCGATCTGGTGCTGGTCGATCTCACGGTGGTGGCGCCGGCCGCGCGCGAGCACCTGGTGCTGGATGACCCGCTGCCGGCAGGCCTCGAGGCGATCGATCCGCGCTTCAGCACGACCGCTCAGTGGCTGAGGGGCGGGGGGCAGCAGGACTTCGGGAGCTATTCCGGTGAATACCAACAACCAGCGTACGATCGCAGCGAGGTGCGCGACGATCGCGTGGTGTTCTTCGCGGAGAGCTTGCCCGCCGGTGTTCACCACTATCGGTACCTGGCGCGCGCCACCACGCTCGGGCGCTTCGTGCTCCCGCCGACCCGCGCCGAGGAGATGTACGAGCCGGAGGTGTTCGGGCGCACCGCAGCCGCCGAGGTCACGGTGCGATGAAGCTCCGGCGCTGGCACAAGCTGCTGTTGGGGCTTACCGCGCTGCTGCTGTTGCCGTGGCTGGCGCTGGTCGTGGCCGCTTGCTTCACCGACTTGCCCGCGGCCCTGTCCAATGGGCAGAAGCGCTCCACCGTGCTGGTGCTGGATCGCGACGGCCGGCTCCTGCGCGAGGTGCAGGTTGGCTCCGCTGCGGTCCACAACCCCGTGCAGCTGTCGGAGCTCTCTCCGTGGGTGGTGCCGGCGCTGGTTGCGGCGGAGGACGCGCGCTTCTTTTCGCACCCGGGCGTGGATCCACTGGCGGTGAGCCGTGCCCTCGGGCAGTGGCTGTGGGAGCGACGGCTGGTGAGCGGCGCGAGCACGCTGACCCAGCAGCTGGCGCGCACGTTGGAAGCGCGACCGCGCACGGTGCGCGGCAAGCTGCGCGAGATGACGCTGGCGCTGCGCATCGAGGCGTCGCTGTCCAAGGAGCAGATCTTGGAGCAGTACCTGAGCCGTGTGGAGTTTGGACCGAACCTGATTGGGGTCGAAGCCGCCAGCCGTCACTATTTCCGCAAGCCCGCGCGGGCGCTGGATCTCTCGGAGGCCGCCGCGTTGATGGGCTTACCGCGCGGTCCTTCGCTGTACGATCCGCGGC
>JAEYOT010000806.1 GCA_023411445.1 Pseudomonadota bacterium | reverse complement strand
CGCGAGCGCCGCGGGTGGGGCGCTCTTCGGTGAGGTCACGCTACGTGCGGCCAGCGCCGTGGGCTCGCTGTGCGCAGCGGCCAGCGCCGGGCCATAGGTGCGATACGCCGTGAACGCGGAGCCGGCGAGGATGCCGGCGATCAACAGCTTGGACAGAGCGGTCAGTTGCTGCATCGGCTCCCGCTCCCCATCTTGTTCCGCCGCGCTGCGTTCGAGCAAGCGCTCGGCGCCGTGTGAGCCAACGTTTGCGCGCGTCGTCGGTCGATCGCACAAGCGACGACGATGCGCTGTCGCATATCCGAAACTTTGGTGTTACGTACCGCATGACAGCGCCGGTTCACTCGACGCGCGGCACGCGATAGAGCTCGCGGTCGCCCGAGGCGAACAGATAGCTGTCGGACAGCACGACCGCGCCTTCGAAGAAGGCGTCGTGTGTCCCGAGGATGCCGCAGCGCGTGCCGTCGAGCCCGCTGCCTGAGCCCGCCGGGGCGGCAGCGTGCCTCGCTTGCCAGCCGCACGGCTTCGGTGTTACGAACGCGAAATTCGTAACACCGTCCGCGCTCCGAGCCCCCTTGTTGCTGCCTTTTCCTCGTTCAAGCCTGCTGGCGGCGAGCCTCACGTTCGCAAGCCTGCCTGCCTGCTCGGACGCCGAGGAAGCGCGGCGCGTCACCGTGCCGGTCCTGACGGACGGCGCGGGCCTCACGCCGGTGACGAATGACTTGGGCTACTCGGTGGAGCTGACGAGCGCGACCATCGCCGTGGAGGACCTGAAGCTCACGATCGCCGGCGAAGCGCACGTGAGCTTGCTGCGCCGCTGGTCGGACGCGGTCGTCCCGTTGGCGCACGCGCACCCGGGGCACTACCAAGGTGGTGAGGTCACGGGGGAGCTGCTGGGGCGCTTCCTCTTGCGCTTCGTGCCGGGTGAAACCACCGTGCTCGGCGACGCCACGCTGTTGGTGGGGAAGTACCGCAGCGCTGACATGACGCTGGCGCGCGCCACGGACGAGGACGTGGGGGCCAGCGATCCGTTGCTCGGTCACACCGCGTTGCTCAGCGGCACCGCCAGCCGGGACGATCAGGAGCTGGACTTTCTGCTAATCGTGGACTCGCCGAGCGGTCGCGAGCTCGTGGGCATCCCCTTCGAGCACGAGGTGAAAGAAGGCGGCCCCGCGCTGGTGCTGCGCCTGCTCACGCGCGATCCCCTCGAGCAGGATACGCTGTTCGATGGCATCGATTTCGCCCTGCTGGATGTGGACGCCGACGGGGAGGTGGTGGTCGAGCCCGCCGCCACGGACGCGCCTACCGTCGCCGCGTACAACCGCTTTCGGCGCACCCTGCAGACCCACGATCACTTTCGCGTCGAGACGCAGCAGCGGCCATGGATGCGTTGAAAGTTACCCTGCTCACCCTCTCCCTCGCCACCCTACTGGTTGGTTGCGGTGACGACGCACCTGGCGACGCCGGTGCGGGCACCATCAGCGTGCGCGCTTACGGCGAGTCCTTCATCGAAGAGGGCATCGGCGCGGAAGAGCTCGGCGATGGCTGGGCCATCTCTTTTAGCCGCTTCGACGTTACCTTCCGGGATGTCTCGGTCGGTGGCGCGGTGCTGGCGGATCCGGATGCGGTCTCATTGCACGAGCCGTCCGCGGGTGAGGGGCACGAGCTCGGCACCGTGTCGGTCGCGGCTGGCACGCACGCATCCCCGAGCTTTACCATCGCGGACGTGGTGGTCGAAGGGGCCGCAGAGCTGGGCGACGTGAGCAAGACGTTCAGCTTCAGCTTCGCTACGCCCACGCGCTACTCGCATTGCGAGACCAGCACTGTCGTCAGCACGGGCGAAACCGCGACGTTTGAGCTCACGGTGCACGCCGATCACCTGTTTTACGACAGCTTGGTCTCGGAGGAGCCGCAGCTGCGTTTCCAGCCGCTGGCCGACGCGGACGCGGACGAGGATGGCGCGATCACCACGGCTGAGCTGCAGGCAGCCGATCTCGGCGCGTACGATGCCGGCAACGAGGACATCGAGGACCTGTGGAGCTTCTTGGTCGCGCAGCACCGCACGCTGGGCCACGTGGACGGAGAGGGCCACTGCGAAGCCAGCGTCGGCGACTAAGCGCGCTCGTCGCTGGCAGCACGCTCGTCGCTGCGCCCGCCTGGGCCCACGAGCCCGGCCAGCCCGAGGCGGAGCCGGTGACGATCACGGTCGTCGGCGCGCCCGCGCCGGAGCTGGCGACGGCTTCCACCACGCAGGTCACGTCGCGTGAGTTTCGCGCGGTGCCGCGTCGCAGCAGCGAAGACGCCCTGCGCCTGGTCCCAGGCGTGACGCTGGTGCAGCACGGCAGCGAGGGTAAGGGCTACCAGTTCTTGGTGCGCGGCTTCGACGCGGCGCACGGCTCGGACTTCGAGGTCACGGTGGACGGGATCCCGCTCAACGAGTGGTCGAACGTGCACGCGCAGGGCTACCTGGACTTGGGCTTCGTGATCCCAGAGCTGGTCTCGACGGTGCGGGTGACGAAGGGCCCCTTCACGCCGCAGCAAGGCGCCTTCGCGCTGGCCGGCTCGGCTGATTACCACCTAGGCGTCGCCGAGGAGGCGCGCGGCCTCTACGCCTCTTACACCGTCGGTACGACCAATCGGCACCGCGGCGTCGTGATCTATTCACCCCCTGAGTCTGGCGGACACGACTTCATCGCGAGCGAGTCCCTGCACGACGACGGCTTTGGCGCGCGCCGTGGCGTGAGCAAGGGGGCGCTGCTCGCGCGCCGCCAGCTCTTCTCGTCTGAGCACGCCGGGACACTGAGCTCGCTGACTTCAGCACAGGTTGCGCGCTTCGAGCTGCCCGGCGCGCTGCGCGCCGACGACGTCGCCAGCGGCCGCCTCGGCCTTCGCGACAGCTACAGCCAGAGCCTGCGCGGCGCGTCGCTGCGCGCGCTCGGCAGCTTGGATTACCGGCTGTGGCGCGGCGGCACCGAGCTGCGCGCGCTGGTGTACGGCGGAGCGCGCCGGCTCGAGATGTTCGAGAGCTTTACGGGCTACCTCCAAGATCGGCGGCACGGCGACTTTCGGCTGCAGCACCAGGACGCGCTCAGCGGTGGCGCGCGGCTGTGGCTTTCGCGCGCGCTCTTCGCGGGCCTTACCGGTCATTTCGCGGCCGGCGTCGCCATCGACTCGCTCGACCAAAGGCAGCAGCACACGGATGAGGCGGAGCAACCGCTCGCCGTGGAGCGAAACCTCGCCATCCTGCAGGCGCTGACGCACGCGGTCGCAGGGTTGCGCTGGGCGGCGCTCCCCACGCTGCGCGTGGACGCGGCGCTGCGGCTGGACGCAGCGCACGTCGCAGTGAGGGATCGCACGGAGACTGCTGCGCGCGGTGGCGGCACGCGGCTCCGCGTTTCGCCACGAGCGGTCGTGGAGTGGCGCGCCGCGGAGAGCGCGCGCTGGTTCGCCGCCTACGGTCGCGGTGTCCGCCCGCCGGAAGCGCGCGCCTTTTCCAGCACGAACGGCGAAGGAAGCGAGCCGAGCATGACGGTGAGTGACTCGTTCGAGCTTGGCACGAGGCTGCGCTTCGGAGCTCATGTCTCAGCGCAGCTCAGCGGGTTTGCCACCTTCGTCGCGCGTGAGTCCGTCTACGACCACGTGTCGGGTCTGAACCTGGAGCTGAGCGGCACGCGGCGCTTGGGCGGTGAGCTGTCGCTGCGCCTCAGCCACGCGGAGCTGCTCGAGCTCAAGGTGGACGCTACCTGGCTCGACGCGCGCTTCGTGGGCTCGGGACGCCCAGTACCGCAGGCGCCCACGCTGTTCGGTAGCGCGCTCGGTACGGTGGGGGCTCTGCACGGGCCGCGCGCTGGCCTGCGCTTCATGGCCGTCGCTCCCCGCCCTCTGCCGCACGGCGCGCGGTCGTCCACGCTCACGCAGCTGGACGCGACCGCTGGCTACGCGTGGCACCGCGTCCGGCTCGAGCTGGAGCTCGAGAACCTGCTGAACCGCGACGTGCGTGAGGGGGAGTACCACTTCGCCAGCTACTGGCCCGGCCAAGGTCCACCGAGCGCGATCCCCGCGCTCCACTACGTGCCGGGGCCGCCGCTGAACGCGCGCCTCACGTTGACGGGTCAGTACTGATGGGCGAACCGCCGGCGATCGCGGTAAGGTCGTTCTGGATGGCGAGTTGGGTGAGACGAGGTCTGGGAGCCGCGCTCGTGCTCCTCCTCGCAGGCTGCTCTCGGGAGAGCGGTTCGCGCCGCGCGGCAACGGCGAGCGCGTCCGCGAGCGCGGTGGCGAGCGCGCCGGCGCCGGCCGTGGAGCCACCGAAGGACCAGGAGCTGGCGCAGGTAAGGGCCGAGCTCGAAGCGTGGTTGGCCGCACAGCAGAGCCTCGACTTCGAGCGCTACGCCGCGTTCTACGCGGACGGCTTTCGCGGGCTCAAGCGGGTGGGAGACCGGCGCTTTCGCTTCGATCGCAGCGGCTGGCTCGCGGATCGGCGCCCGATGTTCAAGCCGGGTCTCACGGTCAAGGCGAGCGGGCTCGAGCTCGTGCGGGTCGAGCAGAGCATCGCCGTCTTTTTCACGCAGGAGTTCTCGAGCCTGAGCTACCGCGACCGCGGCCGGAAGCAGCTCCTCTTCGCCAAGGCTTCGCCCGCTGCTGGCGGCGCTCCGGGCGGGTGGCGCATCGTGCGCGAGGAGATGCTGAGCTCCGAGGTGCTGGGCGGCGCTGGCAGCGTCGCGGTGCTCCCCGGCTTCTTCTTCGCGCGGCCGGACATGGTCGTGCTGCGGAGCAACGTGGAGCTGCGCTGGTTG